>JANQFM010000058.1 GCA_028277865.1 Acidobacteriota bacterium | reverse complement strand
AGGCGCGAAGTTCAAACGAAAGGCTGAAGTTTTCTTTGCGATCCCCTTTGCGGCTTTGCGACTTTGCCTGAGATCCCCTTTCTGGACCGCCTCTTGCATCCTCCTGACCCGATGGCTCAGGGACAGAAGACGGAAAAACCGACTCCCAAAAAGCGTCGCGACGCGCGGGAGAAGGGGCAGGCGGCCCGCAGCAAGGACCTGTCGGCTTCGTTCGTCTTTCTCAACACCGTGCTGCTTAGCGGATTTGCGGGTTCGATTTTCGTGGGCCAGCTGCAGCTGATGATCCACTCTTTTTGGCGGGAGTTCCTGCAATCCGACCTGACGCCCTTGGCAGTCGACCTGATCGCCAAAAAATCGATCTTCAGCGTCATGAAATTGGCGGCGCCCCTTGTCCTCTTGACGCTTATTATCGGCTTCGGCACCTCATTGCTTCAGACCGGATTTCTGATTTCTGCCGAAAACCTCAAACCCAAGGTGAGCGGTTTCAATCCCAAGAACAACCTCAAAAGGATTTTCTCCAAGCGGGGGCTGGTCGAGCTTTCCAAGGCTCTTCTGCTGCTGGGCGTCATCGCATGGATCGGCTACGACTCGGTGAAAGGCTTTCTGCCCCAGCTGGTCAGCCTGACTCTGATCGACATCCGGGGCGGCTTGACCTTGTTTGCACAATTCCTCTTCGGCGTGAGCCTCAAGGTGTCGCTTGTGCTGGCCGTGGTGGGCCTGGCCGACTTCGGCTTTCAAAAGTACAAGTTCGAAGAAGACCTCAAGCAGACCAAGCAAGAGGTCAAGGAGGACATGAAGAATACGGAGGGGAATCCCCTCATCAAGGGCCGCATCCGCCGACTTCAGCGGGAGATGGCCCGCAAGCGCATGATGGCCTCGGTTCCCGAAGCGGACGTGGTCATCACCAACCCTACCGAGTACGCAGTGGCTCTCAAATACGACCTTGAGAGCATGGCGGCCCCTTTGCTGCTGGCCAAGGGACGGGGCTTGCTGGCCCAGCGCATCAAGCAGCTGGCCGCCAAGCACCGCATTCCCTCGGTTGAAAACGTCCCACTGGCCCAGGCGCTTTACAAGTCGGCCGAGGTGGGCGACGAAATCCCGGCAAACCTCTACAAGGCAGTGGCCCAAGTCCTGGCCTACGTCTACAAGCTGAAAGAGGAAAATTGGCACTGAGATTGCACCTGTACCAACTTTGATTGAGGTTTTGATCCTCTCATCGACCCGGGCTTAGCCACCGAGCCAAGCCGAAGGGGCGAGGCCGTTTTATGAAGGCAGAAGCGACAATTCCGATGCCGGTGGGTAGCCTGGGATCCTTCCAATCCCGCTCCGAGGCCGGGATAGCCCTGGCGGTCATCGCCATTTTGGCAGTGATCCTGATCCCTCTGCCGCCCGCCCTGATGGACCTTCTGATCGCCTTCAACATCGCCATGTCGGTGATCATCCTTCTGGTATCCCTTTACATCCTGGCGCCGCTGAATTTTTCGGTCTTTCCAACCCTGCTGCTGCTCTTCACTCTCTTTCGGCTGTCGCTCAACATTGCCAGCACCCGCTTGATCCTGCTCAACGGGCATGGCGGCTCAGATGCGGCCGGCAGGGTGATCGAGTCCTTCGGCCAGTTCGTGGTGGGAGGCAGCTATGTGGTGGGCGTGGTCATCTTCCTGGTGCTGATCGCCATTCAGTACATCGTGGTCAACCACGGTGCGGTGCGCATTTCGGAAGTCACGGCCCGCTTCACGCTGGATGCCATGCCGGGCAAGCAGATGAGCATCGACGCCGACTTGAACGCTGGCCTGATCGACGAGGAGGAAGCCCGTGAGCGGCGAAGCGACGTGGCCGCCGAAGCCGAGTTCTACGGGGCCATGGACGGTGCTGTCCGATTCACTCAGCGCGATGCGGTGGCAGGGATCATCATCACCCTGATCAACATTCTGGCCGGTTTCGCCATCGGTGTCGGCTCTTACGGAATGAAACTGGAGGACGCCCTCCAGACCTTTACCGTCCTCACAATCGGCGACGGGCTGGTTTCGACCATTCCCTCCCTGCTGATTTCGGTGACAGCCGGCATCATGACCACCCGCGCCGCCAACCAGGCCAGCAGCCTGGGAGAGGAAGTGGGGAACCAGCTCTTCAAGGATCCCAAGCCGGTGGCCATGGCCTCGGGCGCCCTGTTCTGCATCGGATTGGTCCCGGGGCTGCCCACCTTTGCCTTTTTGGTGCTTTCGGGTATCGTGGGCCTGGTGGCCTATTACACCTATCGTGACCAGAAGGCCACCGCCAAGCCGGTCCTTCCCGAGGAGGGCGAAAGAGACAAGGAGAAGCAGCCCGAAGAGAAGATGGAAACCCTGATGCGGGTCGATCCGCTGGGGCTGGAACTGGGCTACCAGCTGATCCAGCTGGTCGACAACAAAGGGGGCGCCGACTTCTTGGGGCGCGTCAAGTCGATCCGGCGCCAGATCGCCCTTGACCTGGGGATGATCGTTCCCCCCATTCACATCACCGACAACCTGCAGCTCAAGCCCAAGGAGTACCGCATTCTCCTCAAGGGGGTCGAGATCGCCCGCGGTGAGTTGATGCCCGACCACCTGATGGCAATCGATCCCGGCCACACGACGGGCCAAGTGGAAGGGATCCGCACCCATGAGCCCACTTTCAACCTGTCGGCATTGTGGATCAAGCACGAGCTGAGGGAGAAGGCTCAACTGGTCGGCTACACCGTGGTCGACTGCACGACCGTGCTGGCCACTCACCTTACCGAAGTCGTCAAGAACCACCTCCACGAACTGCTGGGCCGCCAGGAAGTCAAGAACCTGATCGACAACACCAATGAGACCCATCCCAAGGTGGTTGAGGAGCTGATCCCCAAAGTCCTCAATGTGGGCCAGGTGCAAAAAGTGCTGCAGAACCTGCTTCGCGAACGGGTTTCGATCCGGGACATGGTCACCATCCTGGAGACCCTGGCCGACTTCGCCCCCTTGACCAAGAACGTGACCCTGCTCACCGAATACTCGCGTCAGGCATTGGGACGATCCATCTGCCAGTCCTACGTCGGCAAGGAGAGCGCCCTGAAGGTGTTTACCTTGTCGCCCCAGATCGAGCGGACCTTCCTGGATGCGGTCACCGTCACCGAGCAGGAGAGCTTCTTGGCGCTGGATCCCAAGATGGCCCGTCAGGTGATGCAAAAAATCCAGCGGGCCATCGAGACAGGCAGCTTCGAGGGATATCCGTTGCTGCTCACATCATCGGAGATCCGCCTGCACGTCAAACGGCTCACCGAACGGGTGATGCCTTCTTTGGTGGTCATCTCTCACAACGAGATCCCTCCCAATGTCAAGGTGGTTTCAGCGGGAGTGATTGAGCCATGAAGATCAAGACATACCGCTCCGAGTCGGTGCCAAAGGCCCTGGAGCAGATCCGCAGGGATCTGGGCGACGGGGCCGTCATTCTCAGCACGCGCCGCACCAAGAAACGCAGGTTGCTGGGGCTGGTGCCTTCCCTGGCCTACGAGATTACGGCGGCCACCGAGCCCGAGGTTTCCAACGGTGAGGCCGTGCCCGCAACAAGCAGCAGCCTGCCTCGCGAGACCTATGAGATTTCGGACCAGCCTCCTGTCAAGGCTTCGGAAGAATCCTCCTCGGCCCGCCGGCCGACAGTCGGCAAGACGGCCCTGGGGAGGCGTGGGAACGAGGAGAAAAATGACATGCAGCCGCGCTTGGAACAGCTGTCAGCGGAAATCCAAGAGCTGAAATCAATCCTGTCGCGGCGTCATAGAGCAACAGCGGCGCCCTGGGCCTTGGAGTTCTCGAACGAACGCGGTGCAGGATTCGGCAAATCACCAGGAGTGGACTGGAAGGCGGCCCAGGCTTCGGCCCGATTGCTGTCGCGGCTGGTTTCCGACGGCATGGACGAGGCTCTGGCCTATTCCTTGCTGCGCTACGCATCTCAGCAGATCGAACCGGATGAAGCTGATCTGTCCGGCCTCCTGCAAAGCCACCTGCAGACGGCCTTGGAGAAGATGGTGGAGACTGCTCCCATCATGGCGCCGCAACGGGACGCTGCCCGGGCGGCCATCTTCATCGGGCCGACCGGGGTAGGCAAGACCACCACCATCGCCAAGCTGGCGGCCGTTTTTTCGCTGGGAGAGGAGAGAAGGGTCCAATTGCTGACCCTGGATACCTACCGTATCGCTGCTGCTGAGCAGCTGAAAACCTATGCCGACATTATCGGCGTGCCCATTCAGGTGCTGCACACCCTCGAAGAGTTGGACGCCGCCATCCGCAAGAGCGACGGACGGGATACGGTTTTGATCGACACCAGCGGCCACAGCCACAAGAACGTGGAAAGCTACCGGCCTCTGGCAGATTTCCTCAACAATCGGGAAGATGTCGAAAAGCACTTGGTCCTGAGCCTCACCACCAAGGCTGAAGACTTGCGGGAAATCATCGAGGGATTCAGGGTCTTTGACCCGGACAAGCTGGTTTTCACCAAGCTGGACGAGACCTCCAGCTTCGGAGCTTTGAGCGAAGGGATTCTGAGCGGGCTTCCCATTTCCTATTTGACCAACGGACAAGCGGTGCCGGACGACCTGCAG
Organism: Acidobacteriota bacterium; assembly: GCA_028277865.1. Taxonomy (GTDB): domain Bacteria; phylum Acidobacteriota; class UBA6911; order RPQK01; family DATIPO01; genus JANQFM01. The sequence goes on along the minus strand of JANQFM010000058.1, from coordinate 2,650 downwards.
GTCCCGTCGCCCCAATCCGTCGCGGAGTTGATCGTCCGCGGCGCATAAGATCGAGGTGCCCATAAACATGTCGGATCAAGCAGCAGCATTGAGGCAGATCGTCGAGGCAAGGGGCTTTTTGGCGCGGGCCGAGGCTGTCGGCAATTGCCAGGTCTTGGCGGTGACCAGCGGCAAGGGAGGGGTCGGCAAGACCAACCTGGCCGTCAACCTGGCCATCGCCTTGCGCCGGGAAGGCCGCAAGGTGGCCGTATTGGACGCTGATTTCGGTTTGGCCAATGTGGACGTCTTCATGGGGCTGACGCCCGGATATCACTTGGGGCACGTGGTGGAAGGCATCGTTCCCCTCAGCTCAATTGTCTTGCAGGGGCCGGAAAAGATCGATGTCATTCCCGCCAGCTCGGGGATCCAGGAAATGACCGACCTGAGCGATCAGCGCCGTGAGCAGATCTTGGGGCAGCTCAACCAGATCCTGTGCGATTACGATTTCGTTTTGATCGACACGGCCGCCGGGATTTCTCAAAACGTGCTCAGCCTGCTGCAGTTTGCCCGGCGGGTCATCGTGGTGCTGGTGCCCGAGCCGACCGCGATTGTGGATGCCTATGCCCTGATCAAGGTCCTATTCAAAAAAGAAGCCGACAAGGAGCTGCTGGTGGTTGTCAATTCGGCCAGCGACGAAGAGGAGGCACAAGAGGTCTTTGGGCAGCTCTCACGGGTGGCCCAGCGCTTTTTGGGGCGCACCATTCATCTGCTGGGCTTTGTGGCCCAGGATGAACTGGTTCATGACGCGGTGGTCCAGCAGGTGCCTCTGCTGGTCAGCCATCCAGGCTCGGCAGCCGGCCGCTGCCTGGTGCGCATCGCTCAGGCACTGGTCCGACAAGAGCAGCGGGCCACAGCCTGAAGCCGGAGGATTCACAGGGGGTTTTGCCCCCGACTTTCGAGGGAGAGACAGTAATGATGATGTCCAGCAATGCCAACGCACTCAAGGTCAAGGCATACCAAAGCCCTGAGGATGAGCGGGAAAGGATTGTTTTGCAGCACCTTCCCCAAATCAAGTACATCGCCCAAAGGATCGCGGTAAAACTTCCTGCCGATGTCCAGTTGGACGATCTGATCAGCGCCGGAGTGATCGGCCTGCTGGACGCCTACGAGAAATTCGACCAGGGCAAGGGAGTTCAATTCAAGACCTATGCCGAAGTCCGCATCCGGGGCGCCATTTTGGACAGCCTGCGCGACCTGGACTGGGCGCCCCGCTCGCTGCGCAAGCGCAGCAAGGAGGTCGAAGAAGCCTACTCACGGGTGGAGCAAAGGCTGGGCCGCTCGGCTGCGGACACTGAAGTCGCCAGCGAGCTGGGGTTGAAGATCCAGGACTTCCACCGCCTGCTTGACCAGCTCAAGGGGCTCAATATCGGCCACTTCCAGATTGCCGAACAGGCCAACGACCCGCGCGACCCCGACGATATGCCTTTGCGCTACGTCCCGGCGGCCGACGAGGAGGAGTCCCCCTTTGAGATCTGCCTAAAGAGCGAACTTCGCGAACTGATGATCAGATTCATCAAGAAGCTCCCCGAGAGGGAGCAGCTGGTCATCGCGCTCTACTATGACGAGGAGTTGACCATGAAGGAGATCGGCAAGATTCTGGGAGTCAACGAGTCCCGAATCTCCCAACTCCACACCCGAGCTATGCTGCGCCTGCGGGCCCGCCTTCAAAAAGCCGTCCGCAGATGAGGGGAAGTCCAATGTCCAAGGTCCAAGGTCCAAGGTGGCAGAGTCTGAAATACCACCCGGACAAAGGGGATCTTGTTTACTTGACTGGGCTGGGCGACTTAGATCGTCCGAAGCCAGCCTCTTCGACTTTGGACCTTGGACCTTGGACCTTGAACTTTGGACCTGAATCATGAGCGACAAGATTCTCAGCCAGGACGAAATCTCAGCCCTGCTTGGCGGAAGCGGCGACAAGAAAAAAAAGAAAAAGAAGCCTGCGCCTGCCGCCAAGGACGCCTCTTCACCGGACAGCACGGCGGCAGCGGGGCTGCCGGCAGACCAGATTGCGGATTCGATAGCCCAGCAGGCCGCATCCCAGCCGGGCGGAGCACCTTTTGCCAGCAGCCGCAATGTCTTCCCCATCCTCAAGCCCCAAGGGCTGGGGACAGATCTGGAAAACACCCTCAACGTGGTGTTGGACTCCTTTGCTCAAAACGGGGTCTCGACCCTGGCAGCAGCGCTGAGGGCACAGGTCAACCTCAAGGTGGAAGGAATGGACCAGCTCACCTATCGCGAGTTCATTCAAGGCCTTCCTGAACCGTCCTCCATCTGGTCGCTGCGGCTCAATCCGGTGGGCTTGAATATCGCCCTGTGCCTGGAATCGAGGCTGGTCCACGCCATGGTCGACCTGCTCATGGGAGGGGAAGGGATCGTTCCCAAGATCAAGCGCAGCATCACCGAACTGGACCAGTCGGTCATGGAGGCCTTGGTGAAGGTCTTCTGCAAGGAGTTTCAGGAGGCCTGGGCGCGCATCATGGAATTCGACATCAGGATCCAGTCGCGCGAGACCCGGCCCGGCTTTCTGCAAATCTATCCCCACGGGGAAAACATGATCTCGATCATCATGCTGATGAAGGCCGGCGAGACTGAAGGCCAGGTGTTCTGGGGA
>JANQFM010000052.1 GCA_028277865.1 Acidobacteriota bacterium | reverse complement strand
GTTTCAGGGAACCCGCTGAGCACCGTTTCATTCACGAATGGTCGATGGTCGGACGTGCCTCAGAAAGTTTTCGGCCTCCCAAAACCCGTGTATGATCTGACGCTGATAGTCGGCAGCATTGCTGCCTCACTGAACTTGGACCTGGGGGGTAAATGCCATGAACCACAAGAGCGGAATCGGGGGATACTTTTTGGGAATCGTCTTTTTGGCCGCAATTGCCGGTGCGATCGGATCTTGCAGCGCTGCCGGCCGCACCGCAGGCAGCTACCAGGACCTGCTGCAGTTGTTTGCGGAATGGAGGGAGTTCGAAAGCCCTCCCATGCTCAATGGCGCACCGGACTATACGGCTGAAAGGTTTGCCGCCCGGCATGCCGAACTGGCCGACTACCAGGCCAGGCTGCAGGCCATCGACCCCAGCCAGTGGCCTATTGATCAGCAGGTCGATTGGCACATCGTGCGGGCCGAAATGAACGGCTTCGACTTCAATCACCGGGTGCTCAAGCCTTGGGTGCGCGATCCCGCCTTTTATCAGTCCATCTGGCTCAACAAAAGCGATGTGCCGGCCCACGAAGGGCCCACCCATCACGCCGTCCTGGAACTGTGGACCTATGAATTTCCCCTCTCGCCCGATGAGAAGCAGCGTCTCTTGACCGACCTGCGGGTCATCCCGCCCTTGATGGAGCAGGCTCGGCGCAACCTGACCGGCAATGCCCGTGACCTGTGGGTGGCCGGCATCCGCAATATCAGAGCCCAACGCAGAAACCTGGATGTGGTCGCCGAAAGGGTCGGTTCCGACGCCGACGACGAGATGCAGCAGGCCATCCAGGCCGCCAAGGCCGCTACGGAAGAACTGGTCGCCTGGCTGGAGGAGCAGGCACCCTCAAAGACCGGCCCATCGGGGATCGGCAAGGACAACTACACCTGGTACCAGCAGAACGTCCACTTGGTGCCCCTGAGCTGGGAGGACGAAGTCAGGTTGCTCAAGCGCGAGCTGGACCGCGCCTGGTCGTCGCTGAAGCTGGAAGAGCAGCGCAACCGCCATCTGCCGCCGCTGCGGGCAGCCTCCTCGCCGCAGGAGTTCGACGCCCTGGCCGACCGTTCGGCCACCCATCTGATGAGCTTCCTTAAGGAAAGAGGTATCCTGACGGTCAAGGACTACATGGAGCCCGCCTTGCGCGAGCACCTGGGCTCATTCGTGCCTTCGCAGCGGCGCAACTTCTTCCGCATCGCCTCTCATTACGACCCCACTCCGCTTTATTGCCATTTCTATCACTGGTTCGAACTGGCCCGCATGAGGGAAGAGCCCCACCCCAGCCCCATCCGTCGCGGCCCACTGCTTTACAACATTTTCGACAGCCGCAACGAGGGAACCGCCACAGGCGTGGAGGAGATGTTCATGCATGCCGGGTTGTACGACGACAATCCCAGGGGGCGGGAGATCGTCTGGATCATGATGGCCCAAAGGGCAGCCCGCGGCCTGGGCTCGCTCTATGCCCACGCCAACCAAATGAGCATGACGGAAGCAGGCGGCATTCACATGGAGTGGACTCCGCGCGGCTGGATGAAGACCGAAAAGCAGCTTCTCATCTTCGAGCAACACCTCTATTTGCGCCAGCCCGGCTACGGCACCAGCTACATCACGGGAAAATACCTGTTGGAGCGCACCCTGGCCGACTGGGGAAAGCTGCGCGAAGAGCAGGGCCGGGAGTTCAAGCTGGCTGATTTCTTCGACGAACTGAATTCCATCGGCAACATCCCCATCGCCCTGGGCCGCTGGCAGATGACGGGGCTGGACGACGAGATCAAGATGCTGTTGGGTGAAGACTGATTTCGCTGCAAAGACGCAATCCTCCGGATGCTCTTCTTGCGGCTCTCTTGACTTGCGTACTTCGTTCGCAAGCTCACGATGCCGTTTCGCCCGAAGGCGTCTCTAATCTCCTCCCTCCACTGCAAACCGGAAATTTTCCTTGACGGATTTTGAGGAAAGTGGTAATAATTATTTCCAGTTTCTGGTTAAGCTGGACATTATTGTGTCCGGCAGAAGGGCAAAATGCTGAAAGTCGTCCAACAAATCATCATCGATTTTCAGGAGGCGGGCCTGGAAACCGGAGTGCCCCGCCGTTTGAAAGTGAAGTCCGTGCCGGGCAAGGCCACGGTTTGCATCGGGGTACGCCGGGCCGGAAAGTCGACTTACCTGTTCCAGATTATGGAGAAGCTCCTCAGCCAAGGCGTGAAGCGGGAAAACATTCTCTTCTTGAACTTCTTCGACGACCGCCTCCACAATCTGAAGGCGGACAATTTGGGTCTGATCCTCGAAGCCTATTACTCGCTCTATCCGGAGAAAAAGAATACCGAGACGGTTTACTGCTTCTTTGACGAGATCCAGGCCGTCCAGGGCTGGGAGCCTTTCGTGGACCGCTTGATGCGGACCGAAGACTGCCAAGTGTACCTGACAGGATCTTCGGCCCGGATGCTTTCCAAGGAAATCGCCACCCAGATGCGCGGCAGAGCCCTCTCCTGGGAGGTCTTCCCCTTTTCGTTCCGGGAGTTCTTGGACTCCAAGGGGATAGACAGCGCCGGCCCCTTTTCCACCAAGAGGCGGCTGACCATTCGAAAGGCCTTTGATGAGTTCTGGGAAAGCGGAGGCTTTCCGGAAGTCGTGGGCTTGGAGCGGCGCCTGCGAATCAAGACCCATCAGGAATACCTGCAGGCGGTCCTCTTTCGCGACCTGATTGAAAGGCACAATGTCTCTCATCCCCAGGCGGTGACCGACCTGGCCCACCGCCTCATCGATAATGCGGCATCGCTGTATTCCGTCAACAGCCTGACCGGCTATCTGAAATCTCTGGGGCACAAGGCGCCCAAGTCGGCTGTATCGAGCTATCTGGAGTGGTTTGAAGACGCCTATTTCCTGTTTACCGTGAGGATTTTCGATGCCTCGCTGGCCCGCAGCAAGACGAATCCCAAGAAAATCTACTGCATTGACCACGCCATGGTGACATCGGTTTCTTCGGGAATCCTGCTCAATTCGGGACACCTATTGGAAAACTTGGTATTCACGGCCCTTCGCCGCATCTCCTCCGAGATCTACTATTGCCGGACGAAGAGCGGTTGGGAGGTGGATTTTGCTGCCCGTTTCAATCACTCCCTGCTGCTCGTCCAGGCCTGCGAGAGTCTGTCCGATCCGAAAACAAGAAAGCGGGAAGTGACCGCGCTGCGCGAAGCCATGGCTGAACAGGGCATGGTGAACGCCATGATCGTGACACGCGATGAAGAGCAGGAGATCGATGTCGAGGGCGGGAAAATCAAGGTCATGCCGGCCTGGCGTTTCCTGCTCAGCTTGCCTGAAGCGTTCGCATAGCCAATTCGAAGAGCTGCCACCGAGGCGCAGCGTACACAGAGTAGAATCAGAAAAGGATTTCTATTCTCTGTGCATTCCTGTCTCTGTGGCATCTGTGGCACCGCCCGCTACTCGTAGCGCAGTGCCTGGATCGGGTCGATTCTGGTGGCGCGGCGGGCGGGGATGTAGCAGGCCAGCAGGGCAGCGGCCAAAAGAAGGCAGGGCACGGACAGGTAGGTGACAGTGTCGGTGACACTGACGTTGTAGAGGATGCTGGACAAGAAGCGCGTCAATGCCATAGCTGCGCCCAGGCCCAGCACGACACCCGCCAGGATGAGGCGAAGCCCGCTTTTGAGGACCAGCGATGCGACATCCGAAGCGCGGGCGCCGAGGGCCAGCCGGATGCCGAACTCGTGGCGGCGGCGGCCCACCAGGTAGGAGATCAGGCCGTAAAGCCCGACTACCGCCAGCAGCAAGGCCGCAACGGCAAATCCGCCCGCCAGCAGCGTGGTCAGGCGTTCACGGGCCACCGAATCCCCGATCACTTCTTCCACCAGGGCGTCGTCGGAGAGCGCCGCTTGATCGTCGATCTGCCGCAAAGCCTCGCGGACAGGCCCGGCCAGCTCCAAAGGCGAGTTCGAAACCCGTGCCAGCACTCCTACAGTGGTGTGCGGATTCTGAGCGAAGGGAATGTAGATCAGCAACGGCGAGGCTGCAGTGAGGCCGAAGCGCTTGGTGTCAGCCGCCACCCCCACCACCGTGATCGGAGTGCGTCCAAGGCGAAACTGCCTCCCCAGCGGATCTTCCTCCGGCCAGAGTTGGTTGGCCAGGGTTTGGTTGACGATGGCAACGCGGAGGGACTCCTGGGAGTCTTGCTCTGAAAAGGTGCGGCCGGAAAGTAGCTGAATCCGCATCAGATCGTGATATCCGGAGCTGCAGATCTGCAAAGCCGCGGTGACGCGCGAATCGGGGTCTTCGCCACCCTCTGCCGTCCCGATTTTGGAGATGGAGTAGAAGCTGGGAAAGGTGCCATTGTGGAAAGGGAGGAACCAATAGCTGGCTACGCCTTTCACACCCGGCAGCGCACGGACTGCATCCAGCAGCCGGTCGTGAAAAGCCGCCTGGGAGGGATCGTCCGGGTAGTGGCCGGGAGGAACGGTGATGCGGAAGGAGAGCAGCCCGTCGGCTCGAAACCCGGGGTTGACGCTGAGCAATTGCTGAAAGCTGCGCAGCAGCAGCCCGCTGCCCATCAAGAGCACCAAGGCCATGGCAACCTGAGTCACGATCAACAGCGTGCGCAGGCGGACGCCGGCCATTCCTGCTGAAGCGCCGATTCCTTCTTTCAATGACGCTTGGGGAGAGAGCCGCGAAGCCCTCAGCGCCGGATAAAGCCCAAAGAGGAGGATGGTTCCTGCAGAGGCAGACAGAGCGAAAAGGAGGACAAACGAATCGATCCCCGCTTCTTGGAGGCGAGGCAGTTGGCCGGTCTCGGAGGCCACGTCGGCCAGCAATTCCTCCATCCTGGGCTGCACTGTACGATCGGCAGCCTGCAAGACGCTCACTCCGCCCCATGCCAGGGCGATGCCCAGGATCCCTCCGGCCAGGGCCAGCAGCGCGTTTTCGGCCAGGAGCTGCCGGCTCAGCCGACCTCGTCCGGCACCGAGGGCCGAGCGCACCGCCAATTCGCGGACCCGTGCCGACGACCAGGCCAGCAGCAGCCCGGCTACGTTGGCACAGGCGATCAGCAGCAGCAGCCCGGCTGCGGCCATAAGGACGGCAAGCGGCCTTCTGACGATCCCCACCATCTGATCGCGCAAGGGCACCAAAGCGACGCCCCAGTCTGAGTTGGTATCGGGGTACTCCTTCTCCAAAGCTGCTGCCACCGCTTCGAGTTCCGAACGCGCCTGCTCCCAGCTGGCAGACGGCGCCAGACGTAAGATGGCCTGCTGCGAATGGCGAATGCGGGGCCACTTCAATGGGTCTATGCCCAAAGGGGTCCAGATGCTGGCCCCATTCGGAAAATGAAAGCCCGCCGGCATCACGCCTACCACCTCAACAGGCCGTCCATCCAACTGCAGGCTCTGACCCAAAACACCTTGGTCTCCTCCGAAACGTCTCATCCAAAGCCCGTGGCTAAGGATTACAAAGGCATTCCCGTCTGATCGGTCCTCTTCGGCAAGGAAGGCTCTTCCCAAGGCCGGCTGGACGCCCAGGGTGGAGAAGAAGCGGTATTCAACACGGGCATTGGTCACCGTCTCGGCATATCCTTCGCCGCCCGTGAGCAGGCTGCTGCGAATCCAGATGGCCGCGATGTCTTCAATGGAGGCGCTGGCGCGGTAATCGGGGATATTGGCCAGCGAAACGAGTTGGCGGGCCCAGCCGCGCTTGAAGTTGCTCTCCCACAACATGGCCAGGCGTTCAGGTTGGGGATAAGGCAAGGGACGCAGCAAGATGCCGTTGACCACCGAGAAGATGGCCGTGCTGGCGCCAATGCCCAGGGCCAGGGTCAAGATGGCAACCAGCGTAAAGCCCGGACGCCTGGCGAGAACCCTCCCGCCGTAGAAAAGGTCGCCCAGCAAGTCCGCAAGGATGGGCCGCAGGCCTCCCTCTTGCTTGAGTACGGCCGCAGCCAATCGGGGCCCCTGCTCAGGCATGACGGATCCTCATCACCCGGACGCCCTCAGCAGTGCAGTTCTCCCAAGCCTCTCGCTTGCCGACTGGTTTTGCGGAACTGAACATTGCTATCACCTCAAGCCATGCTAAGCATAGGGAGCAAGATCTCCTCCGTCAATGGTCCATGCGAATAAGCGCATGCCACCACGATTCCGGAGTTTCACGCAAAGTCGCAAAGAACGCAAAGCGAAGAAAGAAAAAGGATAATCAGCTACGAATTAATGCAGGGCTTCTCTGGGCCGCCGCCGGGCTTGCCCCGGCGGAGCCCACGACTGGAAAGCTAGAATCGGTGGAGCCAAGGAATAGCGCATCCCCTCCCCTCCTTCGGGGCGGAATGCCGCCCCGAAGGAGGG
>JANQFM010001116.1 GCA_028277865.1 Acidobacteriota bacterium | reverse complement strand
GGGCCGCACTCGCTGATCGTGGTGGTCCGCCAAAGCGTCGGGGGACTCCTGAGCGCCTCCCGTCACAGCCTGCCATAGGGGAATTCGCGCCAAGACGCAAAGGCGCAGAGGCCGGAACACCCCTCTTAAAACTTTGCGCGTATGCATTCGGCTAACCCGTCCGGCCACCACCGGGCCTGTCCCGGCGGGGCCTTGATTGACAGCTAAAACCGGATTCCCGCAGATCCTGGGCCACCACGGGGCCTGTCCCCGTGGGGCCGTGTTTGACGTTGCTGGCTTGCGAGGTCATCTCGGGCGGCAGGGCGCGTCAGGAATGATCGAGAGTGCATGAACGGGTGTCGGCGATGGACTGGGAATCGGAGCAGCCGGAGAGCCCTGTTTGGGAGGCTGGGTGCCCGCCGCTCTATTCGAAGCCAATCACCGCCCCACGGGGGCGGGCCCCGTGGTGGCGCTATTCTCTTTTTCCAGCGTTTCTAGCTGTCAATCATGGTCCCCACGGGGACGAGCCCCGTGGTGGACCCAGAGCAACTGGTGGCCGTGCACCTGACGGGTTAACTGAAAAGTCACAATCACTGGCTGATAAGCCTTTATATTTCTTCACTTTGCGTTCTTTGCGGCTTTGCGGCTTTGCGAGAAACTCCCGGATCCGTTCGGCATGCGCACATTTGAGGTCTAGCCTCATATGCTGTCTCTGCGTTCCTCTCCAACGTCGGCCCGCCCCCCTGACCTTGCAGCCCGCCGACAGCCACGAGTAAGATTCGTCTTCCATGAAGCTGATGCAGGGCTGCAGGTGGGGCAGTAGGCGTTCAACCGGAGGCCTGGCTCTTTTGGCCGCTCTGCTTCATGTCGCCGCACTCGCCGCCGCTCAGCCACAGCCCCTTTTTGTGGAAGTCCCCGCCTCCTCCAGCGGCATCGACTGGGTTCATGAAAATGCCATGTCCAGCACCCATTACCTGCCCGAGACGATGGGGGCGGGCGCTGCCTTCCTCGACTACGACGGCGACGGCTGGATGGACATCTATCTGGTCAACAGCGGACCCAGCGATTTCTTCAAGCCCACCTCTGCGCTGCGCAATGCGCTCTACCGCAACAACAAAGACGGAACCTTCAGCGACGTCACCCAAAAAGCCGGAGTCGAAGGCGGAACCTTCGGCATGGGAGTGGCGGTGGGCGACTTGGACAACGACGGCGCCCCCGACATGCTGGTGACCTCCTACGGCAAGCCCGTCCTCTATCACAACCGGGGGGACGGCAGCTTTGCAGACATCACCAACCGATCCGGGCTGGACGTCGGAGGCTGGATGACCAGTGCCGCCTGGTTCGACTACGATGGCGACGGGTTGCTGGACCTGTTCATCTGCCGCTATGTGGAATTCTCCAAGGAGAAGCACATTTCCTGCGGCCTGAATCCCTTAGGCAAGAGCTACTACTGCGTCCCCCGCGTCTTCGCTCCCACCCGCAACCTGCTTTTCCGCAACAACGGCGACCGGACATTCACCCACATAAAGGGCAATGCCATCCATCAGGCGCTGGGAAAGGCATTGGGCGTGGTCGCCACCGACGTCAACAACGACGGCCGCATGGATCTTTTCGTGGCCAACGACACGGTGGGGGACTTTCTTTTTCTCAATCGCGGGCAGGGCCGGTGGGAGGAGGCCGGAATCTTCGCCGGAGTCGGCTTTTCGGTCTCAGGCCAGGCCCAATCCGGCATGGGAGTCGATTCGGCGGACTTTGACGGCGACGGCTGGCAGGATCTGTTCGTCTCCAACATCGACCACCAGGACTACGAGCTGTTCAAGAACAACGGGGACGAAAGCTTCGACAACCTCTCCATCGGCCAGGGGATCTCCCAGTCCACCTTCCTTCTTAGCGGTTGGGGCCTCAAGTTCTTCGACTTCGACAACGACGGGGACATGGACCTGCTGGTGGCCAACGGCCATCCCGACGACATGATCAGCGAGTACTCGCCCAATGTGAGCTACAAGGAGCCGTTGCTGCTTTTTGAAAACAGGGGAGGGCGGTTTCAGGACATCAGCAAAAGTGCGGGCGAGGTCTTCTCCAGGTCTCTCTCGGCCCGCGGGCTGGCCATCGGGGACTTCGACAATGACGGCTACCAGGACGTACTGGTGTCCAACAATGGAGAAGCGCCGCTGCTGCTGCGCAACACTGCCCGTCAGGGCCACCACTGGCTGGGGATCAGGCTGCAAGGCAAGAAGTCCAACCGCCAGGGAATCGGGGCCAGGATCAGCTGGTCGGCCGGCAAGGTTCAACGGTCCATGCTGGTCACTTCGGGGGGCAGTTACCTCTCCTCACACGATCCACGCCTCGTATTGGGGCTGGGGCAGGCCTCCGCAGTCGATTGGGTGGATATCCAATGGCCCGAACCTGATCGTTTGACCGAGCGCTTTACGCAGCTGCCGGTTGATCAGTACGTGACGATACAGCAAGGACTCGGGACCGTGCCCAAGGACGAATGATCTGATGCAAGCAGCATGGTCTCGGATGGACCGAACCGAGCTTGTCAGCTCTTTTTCGAAAAGCTAACATCCGCCCGCAGGAGGTTAACATCCCACTGCAGAATCACTCGGTACGGTACATGAATCGGGCAAAACCTTTTTTGACGTTCTCTGCCTTGCTCATCCTGAGCTTGCCAACCTTATCCGACCATGCCGCCGCTCAAGAAGGCAAGCCCAAAGACAGCCCTCCCATCCCCGAGCCCAAAGTTTTCGAAACCAAGCACGCAGGGACGTTCAACGGGCAGCGGATCGCCTACACGGCAAGGGCGGGCGAAACCTACCTCAAGGACGAGCAAGGCAAGCCCGTTGCCAGCATTTTCTCCTTCTCCTAT
>JANQFM010001111.1 GCA_028277865.1 Acidobacteriota bacterium | reverse complement strand
GCCGCGAGGAGGGTTCGGTCGCCAGCGAGTTTTTGCCCATGAAAGCGCAGAGGTCCGAGGGATTCCGCCTCTCTCCGCAGCAGGATCGGCTGTGGCGGGCGCTGGATAGGGGCGGTCCTTATGTGGCGCTCTGTGCTGTTCAGGTCGATGGCGAACTGGATCCGCAGCGCCTGCGCCAATCCATAGGGCAGCACGTCCGTCGGCACTCGATTCTTCGCACCACTTTCCAGGATTCGCCTGAGTCACCGGCTTCCGTTCCCGTGCAGGTCGGCATCAAGGGGCTTGAGCCCGGATGGCAGGAGATCGACTGGACGAGCCTGGGGACGGAGCGCCAGAATGTCCAGCTCCAGCAATTGCTCGGACGCTTGCAGCGACAGCCAATCGACTTGGCCCAGGACCCGGTATTTGAGGCTCGCCTGATCGCCTTTTCGCCCTGTCGGCATGTTTTGTTGCTGCGTTTGCCTTCCCTCTGCTCGGACTCCTGGTCACTGCGCAATCTGATGGGTCAGATTTGCGGCCAGGCGCAGGAGTCCGAGGGCGACCAATCGCTGGAGTACGTCAAGTTTGCCCGGTGGCAGCATGAATTGCGCCAGGGCGAGTTCGCCCCCCAGGCGGCGGAGTTCTGGAAGAGGCATTCGCCGGACGGCTCGTCGGCGGGGATTCCCCTGCGGCGGCAAGGCCAGGCATTGAACAGGTTCGATGTCCGCGTGCGGGGTCGGCGATTGCCCCCGCGCACGGCGGCTCTGTTGCTGGAGTTGAGCCAGGAAACCGACGTTTCCCCTAAAGCACTGCTGCTGGCAAGCTGGCAAGCGCTTTTGTGGAGGATTTCGGAGCGATCTGAGGTCATCACCGGGACAGCATTCGATGGCCGCGAGTTTGATGTGATGCGGCCTAGTTTGGGGCTCTTCTCGCGCTGGCTTCCGGTGAGCAACCGCCTGACGGGAAGCTATGCCTTCGAGAGCCTGGCCCGCAGAATCGACCGCTTTCTCGAAGAGGCTTCGGAGTGGCAAAGCTATTATCCGACGACTGAAGAGTCATCGGACGCAGCGAAGCCCCGTTTCGCGCTGGGCTTCGAATTCGAGGAGCGCTTCGGGAAGGTGGTCCGCCGGGGACAGGCTTGGCGGCTGCTTCACCAATTCTGTTGTGCGGAACGCTTCGAGCTGAAGCTGGTTTGCGCTTTGCAGGATGGTGAGCTGAAGGTCGAGATTCAATACGATCCAGCCCACTACCGGGCCGAAGACGCGGCGCGGCTGGGACGCTGGTTCGGGGTGCTGCTCGAGTCCGCTTTGCGGCAGCCCCAATGGCCGCTTTCACAGCTTCGGATGACAGGCCGTGAGGAAGTTCATCAGCTGCTGGTGGAATGGGGCCGTGCCGAAGACAGATTTCCCCGCCATCCTCTAGTCGCAGAGCAGTTCGAGGGGCAGGCCCGAATGCGTCCCGACGCGCTGGCTGTAGGCAGTCAGCCGCCCTCCGCTTCCCTGCAAGGCTTGCCGAACCATCTCAGTTACGACGAGCTGCAGCGACGCAGCCGCCTGCTGGCCCGATACCTGCAAGGGCGGGGCGTGGGGCCCGAAAAGACGGTAGGCATCCTGATGCAGCGCTCGGAGGAGATGCTGGGCGCCGTTCTGGGCGTGGTGCGGGCGGGAGGCGCCTATCTGCCGCTGGATCCCGCCTATCCGTCCGACCGATTGGCCTTCATGCTGGACGATGCCCAGTCCCTTTGCCTGCTCACCCAGCCTGCCCTGCTGGAACGCCTGCCCGCCCTTTCCCCTGTGGCGATTTGCCCGGAGCAGGATTGGGAGGAGATCGCCGCGCAGTCCTCGAAGGAGTGGCGTTGGCCGCACATCGATGCCCAAAATCTGGCCTACCTGATCTACACCTCCGGCTCGACGGGGCGTCCCAAGGGAGTGGCCGTCAGGCATGGATCGCTGCTCAACTTGGTCGAGTGGCATCGGCACTGCTACGAAGTGAGCCCATCGGATCGGGCCAGCCAGGTGGCGGGAGTGGGGTTTGACGCTTCGGTGTGGGAAGTGTGGCCCTACTGGACGAGCGGATCGGCGTTGCTGGTGGCCGAGGACGAAACGCGGCTCTCTCCGCAAGGGTTGCGCGATTGGCTGCTGGAATGCCAGGTGACGCTCAGCTTTGTTCCCACTCCGTTGATGGAGGGGTTGCTGCTGCTGGAGTGGGAGGGGAGGGAAGAGGGAGAGAGGGGGAGGAACCGCAGAGGGCGCGGAGGGGAGACGCAGTGGGGCGCGGAGAAGAGGGTGCCTTTGCGGGCGGCGCTGACGGGGGGTGACCGGTTGCTGCATGCGCCGCAGCAGGCGATGCCTTTTGAGGTGGTCAACCACTATGGGCCTGCCGAATCGACGGTGGTCAGTACGGCTGGGAGAGTTCGGCCTGGGCAGGACGGGCCTCCCTCCATCGGTCATCCAATCGCCAACCTGGAAGTCCTCATTATGGACCGCTGGGGCAATGCAGTGCCGCAGGGCATCCCTGGCGAACTGCAGGTGGCAGGCGCCGGGCTGGCGCGCGGCTATGCAGCTTCGGCTGGCCAGACGGCTGAGCTGTTTTGCCCCCATCCATTCAGAAAAGGAGAGCGCATTTACCGTACGGGAGACCGGGTCCGATGGAGGGCGGACGGCGAGATCGACTTCCTGGGGCGCATCGACCAGCAGATCAAGATCCGGGGATTCCGCATCGAATT
>JANQFM010001050.1 GCA_028277865.1 Acidobacteriota bacterium | reverse complement strand
GGCTACCCTGCAGACGCCCACTACGGGCTGCAAAGGCGCATGGACGAGATGCAGGTCAAGCGGGCGCTCAAGACGCGTCTGCCCTTTGTATCAGGCGAGAATGACTGCCTGCTGTGCATCCCGCTTTACTTCCGTGACATCCTCGAAGCCTTGTTGGTGCTGGAATTCGAAGAGACCGTCCGCTTGCCGGAAGGCTGCCTCGAAGTTGCCGAGGTGGTCTCCAAGTCACTGGGGCTGCTGATGTCCTCGACCCGGCTGAAGGTCAATCAGGAGCAGATGATCGACATGAACGACCTGCAACAGGCACGCCAGATCCAGCTCAGCTTCCTGCCCGGCGACCTGCTGGCCACCGACATTTGCGAGGTTTTCGGCTACAACAGCTCTTCAGCCTTGGTGGGGGGCGATTACTTCGATTACTTCAGCACCCGCCAGGGATCGATTCAGGGGATTCTGGCCGATGCCTGCGGGCACGGCATGGCTGCTGCCCTGATCGTTTCGACTTTCCGCGGCCTGTTGCATTCCGAGATGAGCCGCCGAAAGGAATTCGAGGGGCTGTTTGACGCCATCAACTCCTCCGTCTACTCGGGCAGCGATTTCATCCGCTATCTGACAGGTGTTTTCTTTGACTACCAGGACGAGGAACGCCGGCTGCGCTACCTCAACGCCGGCCACTACGATCCCATCGTGATCGATCGCCGGGGCCGCATCCGCACTTTGAATGGAGGGGGGCCTCCCCTGGGCATGTTCAAGGGCTCCGAGTACCCTCTCTTGGAAGCGGAGCTTGAGCCGGGAGACCTGTTGGCCCTCTTCACAGACGGCTTGATCGACATCCAAAACGACCGCGAAGAGTATTTCGGCGTGGAAGGGCTGACAGGGGTGCTTGCAGCCTACTTCGACATGCCCCTGAAGGATCTGAGCCAGGCTGTCCTCTCCCGAGCCGTGGATTTTTCGAGCGGCGCCAAGCCGGAAGACGACATCACATTATTTCTGATGCGCCTGCGCTAAGAGAAGCTTTCGCGCCAAGACGCAAAGATCGCAAAGTTCACGAAAACTGAGACTTAGGTGGTTTTGGCTTGGCGCTCTTTGCGTCTTTGCGCGAAACTCCGGAACCCTGCCTTCGTGTATCATCGGTAGCCTTATGAAGAAGCTGAAGGGCGCCTGCCTGTGGAGGGATCCCAGGCCCTTGGATCTGCACTACGGCGGCCAGTTGCCCGAAGTTGAAATATCTTATGAAACCTGGGGAACCCTCTCCTCCGATCGCTCCAACGCCGTACTGATCTGCCCGGCCTTTTCAGCCCACAGCCACGCCTGTTCCTCGGAGCGCGATCCCAGCCCGGGATGGTGGGAGGAGATGATCGGCTCCGGAAAGGCATTCGACACCGATCGATTCTTCGTCATTTGCGCTTCGCTTTTGGGAGGCTGCTACGGCACCACCGGACCCCGCTCGGTCGACCCCCGCAGCGGACGACGCTACGGCCCCCGCTTTCCCGTCGTCACTGTGCGGGACATCGTCGACGTTCATATGCGCTTGGTCGACTACCTGGGTGTCGAAAAGCTCTATGCAGTAGCGGGCGGGTCTTTAGGAGGCATGGAATCGATGGAGTTGGCCGTCCGCTACCCCGAAAGTGTAGAGCGGGCATTTTCCATTTCGGCCACTGCGCGGACGCGGCCATACACCGCCACCATCCGCCATATCGGACGCCGGGCTATCATCGAGGATCCGGCCTTCGAGGCAGGGGAGTACGGCGACCGCCAGCCTGTGGCCGGACTGCGTTTAGCCCGCGAACTGGGCACCATCTACTACCGCTCGCGTCGCGAGTTCAACCAGCGCTTTTCCTGCCATCCCATCGACGAAGCCGCCATCCGTATCGAAGCCATCAACTTCGACTTCGAAAGCTATCTGCGCCACCAGGGGCGCAAGGCGCCCAAGATCTTCGATGCCAACACCTACCTGCGCCTGTCCATGGCCATGGACCTTCATGACATGGCGCGCGGCTTTGAAAGCTTGGAGGAGGCTCTTTGCCGGACCCAAGCCCGCTTTTTCGTGGCAGGATCCCCGGATGACCTGCTCATCCCCATCGATGAGCAAATCGAGATTCACGAAACCTTGTGCCGCATCGGCAAGCAAAGCCTCTGGGGCGAGATGAGCAGCCTCTACGGCCACGACGCTTTCCTGAAGGAATTCGACTGGATGACTCCCAAGATCCGAGCGTTCTTGGACGAGTAAGCTCTCCTGTCAGAGCCGCTTGCTGAACACTTTGGCCTGCCACATCTCCCCTTCCTTGCGGTAGAGATCGACCCGCAGGCTTCCTGGGGCCAGGTCTTGGAAGGGAACCGGGATCTTGATGGTCTGGCCTTGGCCCAGTCCGTTTGCTTCAGTCAGGTCGACCGGCTGTGTCTCAACCGCCTCGTCCCCCTGCATGCGTGAAAGATCGATGCGGTAGGATGTGTCGGGGGAAATCTTCAACGGGTGGCCGATCTTGGCGTTGGTGAGAAGCAACACTGTTTGAGAGCCTTCCTGGCTCAGGCTGAACTCCAATCCGGTGCTCAGTCGCTGATAGCGCTGGCCGGAAAAGCTATGCTCTCCAACGTGCCGCTCAGGCAGATTCTGGAAGGCTCGAAGCTGAACCAGCCGTTCCTGACGTTTGGGCATGTGGCAGCTTGCGCAGTCCGCCTCGTCGAAGGCAAAGTCGAAGTCGACAGCCTCGATATGGTGGAATTCCCTGCTGGCGGGCGCCACTTCGGGAAGGTAGTCGGTCGGAGGACGGCCATGGCAAGTGGCACAGAGGCGATAATTGGTGAATTCCGAGACCTCGGTGCCGGCATGCCCGGCCGTGCTGTGATAGGGTCCCACAAAGTCAGTCCCCTTGCCTTGAGGCCGCACTACTTCGATCACATGGCACGAAGTGCAGGTCACGCCGTCTTCGGGGATCTCAGCCCTAAAGGAAAGCTTGTTGGTCAGAACCGCCTTGAAGGCAGTCGGCTGCTCGCCGGGCATCAGGTCGACAGATTTCCACACCGTTGCGGGCGCATGGCACGTGCCGCAAAACTCCTTTTTGCCGAACTGCTGCAGCTGGGCCTGAAAGCGTTCGCTATTCCAGGCCTTGGAATGGCTGGACTGGAGCCAGTCCTTGTGAATGCTCCGGTGGCACACCGAGCAGTCCTGGGCCAGCTGGGCCACAGCCTGCCCGCCTGTCATGCCCCAGGCGATGAAAACGGCGGTCAAGGCCAGGACAGCGCTGGCCCAGAAAGGCCGTTGAATCGGGATCGATTGGGTAGGGTCTTGATGCTTGTTCACTGCCTTGACTCCTGCTTGATGGTGACCCGCTTAGTGCGGCCTCACCTCATTCCGGCATATTCGTCGCCGTTTCCCGCCAGCAAATCCCGGCAGATCGGAAACAGCCTCATCTCTTTACGAGCACAGCAGATGCCAGTCGGTCGGCTTTGGGGCCGGGACTGTCAAATGCCTGATTAAAAGGCCTTTGCCTGGACCGGGATGGCAAAGGAATCGGCACCGGTCGGCCGTCGATTGGGTGAAGTGCTCCAAGTGGGTGATATGGCACAAAAAACCCCAGCGACCGCTGATGGCCGCTGGTCGGACTCTGCAACCAGAGGACAGTCTGCACGCTGTGC
>JANQFM010000999.1 GCA_028277865.1 Acidobacteriota bacterium | reverse complement strand
CTTCGACGCTGTCCAGCCTCCCCTGGAAGACATCGAATCGCTCCTGCATGTCATCAAAGCGCCCGAAGATGACGCCGAACCGCTGCTCAAGGAATTCTGCCAGTTCTCTGTCCATATATGCCTCTCCGTAGTCTCGAAATTTCCCGAAGTTCCCGAAGTTATTAAAACCAGCGTAATCGTATCCTGATCAGGCTTGTAAGTCAAGCCTAAAACCAGAAAAATCCCCCAGGAACACCACACAACAATCTTAATGCGCACCTATAAGGGAACATGAATTATTGTATGGTTTGACTTGAAGAGGCATGGCGCAGACGAGATGAGAGCGGCCTTTGAGGCGCTCAGTGGCGGGAGCTGCTTTTCATGGGCCGCTTGCCGCGATCCAGAAAAATCGTGAAGGCGCCGAAGCCCAGCATGAAGAGGACGGCGACCGTGCTGCTGAAGCACAGCCCCAGGGTGACCGAGCCGAGTACGAGCGGTACGACGTAGTTCATATTCGCAACCTTCCTCGCCCATCCGTATCGGCAGTCGGCTGGAAAGCTTTAGGGCCAATCGGGTCGGGCTGGAGTGCTGGGCTTGGGTCATCGAGCCGAGAAGGCTGGAACCCAGACCTGGCGCTGAAGAGGTGAACCGTTTCCGGCTCCTGGATGCGGGCTTCGCTGGAGGCTGCCCTGGAAAGGGAGTATGATTCCTCCGCTTGCACCAAGAGGCCCGCAAGATGCGGGCGCTCCGCTGAGCAGGCTGGTTCTTTGAAGGGGGATGAAAAAATGAGCAAGTTTCTGAAGACCGATTTGGCTTGGGGACGTCGGTTGGCCTTGTGTATCCTTTTGCCGGCACTCCTTCCGTCGGGGTTTGTGCAGGCTCAGGCCTTGCCCCAACCGGAAGATTTCGCCGGATTTCCCATCGGGTCGGACGGCAATCTGGTCCGCTGGGAGAAGATCGTCGAGTACTTTCGAATGGCCGATCAGGCCAGCGGACGCATCCAGGTGCAGGAATTGGGCCGGACCACCCTGGACAACCCCTTCATCCTGACCATCGTCAGCTCCCCCCAAAACCTGGCCCGGCTGGATGTAGTTCAGGCCGTGCAGCGCCGATTGGCCTATCCCTACGACCTGTCCGACGAGGAGTTGGAGCGGATTGCCTGGAACTCGCCGGCCGTCCTGCTCATCACCCTCAACATCCACTCCACCGAAATCGGATCCTCTCAGATGGCCTTGGAGCTGATCCATCGCCTGGCCACTGAAGAGTCCCCCTGGATGAGCAATGTGCTCGATCACGTGGTCTTCCTATTGGTGCCTTCCCTCAACCCGGACGGCCAGATTCTGGTCACCGACTGGTACAACAAGGTCAAGGGAAGCGAACACGAACGGGCTTCGATGCCCTGGCTGTATCACCACTACACAGGTCACGACAATAACCGCGACGCTTTCATGCTGACCCAAAAAGAAAGCCGTCTGATCACCAAGATCCTCTACCAGGACTGGTTCCCGCAGGTGTTTTTGGACGAGCATCAAATGGGCTTCAGCAATGCCCGCATTTTCGTGCCCCCCTGGACCAATCCCATCAACCCCAACGTGGACCCCATCATTTGGGCCGAAAACGGGCTGTTGGGATTCGCCATGTTCACGGCCCTCCATGAAAATGGCAAATCGGGTGTCATCTACGACCAGAGCTATACCAGTTGGTGGCAAGGCGGATTCGTGATGGAGGCCTGGTGGCACAACATCGTGGGCCTCTTGACCGAAGTGGCCAGCGTGCGCATCGCCTCCCCCATCGAACAGGAAAAGGCCAAGCTGGGCGTCCCTCCCCGAGGGCCGTCGCTCAGTCGCCGGGAGCTGCGGGAGCTGATGGAGAAGGATCCCGATGCCAAGCTGCCGGCGCCCCGCGACGTCATGCCCCGCAACAACTATCCCCTGCCTTGGCTGGGGGGCACTTGGAGGCTGCGCGACATCGTCGATTACGAGTTGATCGCCACCTACGCCTTGCTGGAAGCCGTTGCCAACAATCGGGTCAGCCTGATCCGCAACCAGGTGCGGATGGGACGCACCGCCATCGAAAAAGGACGCCGGGGCGGCCCCTACGCTTATGTTTTCCCGGCTCAGCAGCATGACTCCAGCTCCAGCTACCGGCTGCTGGAGATCCTTCATTACGCGGGGGTCGAGGTGCACCAGGCCGCACAGGCATTCGAAGCAGGCGGTCAGGAGTACCCCGCCGGCACCCATGTCATCCGCATGGATCAGCCTTTCCGGGCCTACGTCAAGGATATTCTCGAAATCCAGAAGCATCCCAATCCAAAGGACTTTCCTCCCGGAACCATGCGCGACCAGCCCTATGACGTCACCGGCTGGACACTACCTCTTCAGATGGGCGTCGAGGTGGTCGAAGTCGCCAAGCCTTTCGAGGCCGAACTCACGCGCCTGGATACGATTGCGCTACCTGCGGGCGATTTTGCCGCCCACTCGGGATCCTTCGGGTTCCTGGTTGAGGCCGGGTCGAACAACAAAGTCATCGCAACCAACCGCCTGCTCCAGGCTCAGGCCGATGTTTCTTGGCTGACGGAAGAAGTGGAAGAGGACGGCCGAAAGCACGCAGCCGGCACCCTTTTTGTCGAAGGTGCCGACCCGGATCAGATGAGGCGCCTGTCCGAATCCTTGGGCTTGCGGATCCATCAGGCCAACGCGCCCGTCCCGCTCAAGAGGATGCGGCTCAATCCGCCCCGGGTGGGCCTGTATCAGCCTTGGACGGCCTCGATGGACGAGGGATGGACGCGTTGGCTGCTGGAGCAGTACGAGTTCGAATACATCACCCTGCACAATGAAGACGTCCGCAAGGGCGACCTGCGCGGAAAGCTGGACGCCATCGTCCTTCCGGCCGACCGAGGGAAGCGGCAGGTCATGCAGGGGAACCGCAGCAAGTTGACGCCTGAGGAATACCGTGGAGGCATCGGTGATAAAGGGTTGGCTGCGCTGCAGGGATTCGTGCGCCAAGGCGGGACGCTGGTCTTGATGCACCAAGGGACGGAAGTGGCCCTGGAGTCCTGGCCGCTGCCTGTCAAAAACGTCTTGAAGGGGGTGTCGCGCAGCGAATTCTCCTGCCCTGGATCGCTGCTCGAAATCCAGATCGATAACCGGCATCCTGTGGCCTTCGGGATGCCTGAGAAGGCGACCGCCGTCTTTTCCAACAGCCCGGCATTCGATTTGGCGCCCAGCTTCGGCTATACCGACCTGCAGGTTATCGCCCGCTATCCTGCCAACAATCCTCTTCAGAGCGGCTGGATCCGAGGCGACAGCCACCTGCACAACCGCATCGCCGCCGCCGAAGTCGGATATGAAAAGGGCCGCATCATCCTGATCGGTTTCCGACCCCAATTCCGGGCCCAGCCCCACAACACCTTCAAGCTGCTCTTCAATGCCCTGCACTACTCGGCAGCCCATTCGATGGCACACGATCCCTCGCTGTCGGGAGGGGAATAGGAGGACGGAAACTCGGCACTGGGAAAGATAGGCTCATCCAGCCCCGGAAGCGGAAGCCGAATTCAAGAACTCCAGCATCAGTTCGCTGACCCGGTCGGCTTCCTCCACCTGCACCCAATGGCTGCATTCGGACAGGTGCTCGACGCGGATGCGGGGAACCCAGGGCTGCAAGCCTTGGGAAAGGGATCGGCCCAA
>JANQFM010000901.1 GCA_028277865.1 Acidobacteriota bacterium | reverse complement strand
AACTGCTCGGCCACCTCTTCCATAGCCCGATTCCGATCAGCGCCAGGACGATGAAAAGCCAGGGGAAGGTCAGCCTGAAGAGGCTGTTGGCCACGACCTGCACAGCCCCCGGCCCGAACTCGTAGTATCCGGCCCTGATCAGGTTGTTCTGAGACAGCGTCCACAAGAGCAGTCCGCCGCCCATGGCTGCCGGAAGACCCAGCCACAGCCACTGAAGGGGAGGTCTGCGCCGCTGCATCACTCCACGTTCAAAGATCCATGCCAGCAGCGGAAAGACCAGCGCCGATTCCTTGGAGAGCAAGGCAGCACAAAAAAGCGCTGCAGCATAGAGTGGTCGTTGCCGCGTCCAGAGGTGCAGTGAAAGCAGCATAAAAAAGGCCGCCAGCAAGTCGCTCAGGGCGGAGAGCCACATGACGGCTTCCTGGGGCTGCTGAATCACCGCCATCAAGGCTGCCGCAACCCAGGCGGTCTCCCTCCCCTTGTCCGGGAGCGCCCGCATCCCTGCGGGCGCCGGTGTCATTCCCGCCACCTCCAGGGCCAGCCGACCCATCAAAAGGCAATTCAATAGGTGCACCGTGATAGCGAAGAGGTAAAAGGCTGCCGCCTGGTACCCAGCTAGCGACTGAAGCAGCAAGAAAGCCAAAAATGTGGTTGTTCGAAATCCTCCCGGAGGGTCGCTGAAAACAACCGCCGGATCATTCAACCACTCCCGTGAACGCTCCAAGAAGACAAAGTCGTCCCCGATGAATCCGTTGTCGAGGACAGGAAGATAGGCGATCAGCCCCAGCAGTACGATGCCGCCGGCTGGCTTCCAGGCTCTATTTCCTGTCTCCTTCATCATTGTCATCGTGCATTCAGGTGCTGACCCGGAACCCAGATCACAGGCAAGATGCCTCTGTCACTCTTGGTTCTCGCTATCTTGCAGCATCCCGCCGGAACCCCAGCGCGCCACCAGGAGGATCCCTGTTCCAACTGCTGCCCCGCCTGCCAGGACCATTGAAGGCAGAGGTTCGGACAAGATCCAGTAGGCCAGGGCCGAAGCGGTGACCGGTTCGGCCAAGGCCAGGACCGCAACCAGGGTGGCGGTCAAGTACTTCAAGGACCAGTTGTAGGCCGTGTGGCCCAGGCACTGAGGAAGCAAGGCCAAAAGCACCAAAAACAAATACGTGTCAGGCCTAAAGCCAAAGAAGGGGGTTCCGGAGACCATCACCATCAGCGCCAGCAGCGCCGCAGCCGTGGCATAGACCGGCACCACGTACTCCAACAGCGTCATCCCTTGCCGAGCGCCCCGCCCCACCACGAAATAAACGGCGTAGGCCAGGCCTCCCAGCAGGGCCAGCAGCGGTCCCCTCCAATCTTCGATAAGGGACAAGTCGTTGCAGACCAGCAGCCCGCTGCCCAGTACGGTCAGGGCCACGCCCGCCATTCCCAAGCGGCTCAGACGCTCACGGTAAAGGACATAAGAGAGCAGCGCCACCAAGACAGGCGAAGTGGAAAGCAACAGCACCGACACGGCCACGCTGGTAAAGCGCAGCGAAGCGATCCAGCAGGCGAAATGCAGAGCCAGTGCCAAGCCCGCCCCGAGAGTCACCCGCCCCGAAACCCGCCTCCGATCTTTTCGGCCCAAATAAAAGGGCAAAAAAAACAGCGTAGCCAGAAACATCCGGTAAAAAGCGATGGTCAACGAGGGAGCTTCCTGGCTGAATCGCACCAGGATCGAACCCAAGGAAATACCCAATAGGCCC
Source organism: Acidobacteriota bacterium (assembly GCA_028277865.1). Taxonomy (GTDB): domain Bacteria; phylum Acidobacteriota; class UBA6911; order RPQK01; family DATIPO01; genus JANQFM01. Next base: position 217 of record JANQFM010000901.1, on the reverse strand, counting down.
AGCGAGAGGATCAAGGCGATTCGAATTCGGGAAGGCATGGAGGGGGCAGTTGTCGGTTGTCAGTTGTCAGTTGTCAGGGCAGAGCCGGGAAAGATAAGACCTTCTGCCTCTCTCTGCGCCTCTGCGTGAAATCCTCAGCCTGCACCCATAATGCTTTGGCGCAGCTTGAGGCGTCGCTGCCGGTGCTGCTTGGGGCTTTCGAAGCGGATGCCGCTGC
>JANQFM010000898.1 GCA_028277865.1 Acidobacteriota bacterium | reverse complement strand
GGTCCAAGGTCCAAGGTCCAAGGTCCAAGGTCCAAGGTCCAAGGTCCAAGGTCCAAGGTCCAAGGTCCAAGGTCCAAGGTCTGCAGAATGTACATTGTGAGGCCTGACGCGTCTCTGGCCGTTGTGCGGTGCCGTTTCTTTGCTTCGAACTGTGTCAGGCGTCAGGCGGATGCTTCCTTGACCGGCAACCGGCAACCGGCAACCGGCAACTGGCAACTGGCAACTGGCAACTGTCTTCTGAGACAATGTCGGCTTTTATCGATCAATTGTGCCGGAACGGCTTGGAAACCGAGGTGGACAGTGCTCATTCGATTGATGCTTCTCAGCGGCTTGCTCTGCAGTTCGGTGGCCCAGGATTCTCAGCAAAGCGCCTCAATCAAAGGAATCGTCACCTCGCAAGAAAAGACAAGGGCAGTGCCGGGCGCACAGGTTGAGGTGGTGGATGTTGCGAGCGGCCAGTCGGCCGGCACAACGCTCACAGATGAAAACGGCGATTACCTGATCAGCGGCCTGTTGCCGGGAACCTACCAGGTCAGCGTTTCCATGCAGGGCTTTGCCAAGCGGGCCAGCAACCCGGTGACTTTGTCGGCTGGCCAGCAGCTGCAGATCGACCTGGACCTGGAATTGGCTTCCCTGCAGGAGAGCGTCGAAGTCGTCGGAACACGGCCTCAGGAGGTTCCGGAGACGGGTACTTCCCAGGAGATGGTCGAGGGCGGCCGGATCGACGTCGCCCCCGTTCGAGGGGATGGCTTTCGGGCTCTTTTGCCGCTGCTCCCCGGTGTGATCCGCAGCACCGACGGCCGACTGATCATGAAGGGCGGGCGCCCCACCCAGAGCAGCCTGGTGGTGAACAGCAGCAACAATGCCACCGACCCTTCCACCGGGGACTTCGGCTTCAACCTTCCGGTGGACGCCGTCGAAAGCGTCAACGTGCTGCCCAACCCCTATGCCGCCGAATACGGCCGCTTCTCTTCCGGGGTGACCAACATCCTGACACGCCAGGGCACCAACAAATGGAAGTTCACGGTCAACAACTTTCTGCCCCGTCCCAAGCTGCGCGACGGCTCGATCATGGGGGTGGGAGGCTTCACGCCGAGATTCGGGGTTCGCGGACCACTGGTCCAGGACAAGCTTTTCCTGGCCCAGACCATCCAGTACCGCTTCCTGATCACCGACATCCCGTCCCTGCCGGAACTGGAGGCCGATACGCGGTTGGAGAGCTTTGCCTCCTTTACCCAATTGGACGCCAACCTCAGCGACCGGCACGCCCTTTCGACCATCATTTCCGTCTTCCCGCGCAAGCTCGACTTCGCCAACCTCGACACCTTCAACCCCCGCCCTGTCACAGCCAACATCCACCAGAGGGGCTACAACATCGGCTTCTCGGAACGCGCTGTCTTTTCGCCCTCCACCGTCCTGGAGTCGACGGTCAGCTACAAGCGCTTCGACACCGATGTCTTCGGCCAAGGCTTGGACGAGATGTTCCTTACGCCGGACGTCAATGAAGGCAACTACTTCAACATTCAAAGGCGCAAGACGCGTACCCTGCAATGGGTCGAACAGCTTAGCCACCTGAAGGAGGACTGGGGAGGCGAGCACCTGTTCAAGTTCGGTGTCGACGTGCTGCGATCCTCCTATGACGGGCTGAGCGACAGCCGCCCCGTCAACATCGTCCGCGCCGACGGATCCCTGGCCCGGCAAATCCGCTTCGGAAGCCCCACATCGCAACGCCAGCGCAGCACCGATGTGGCTCTTTTTGCCCAGGACCGCTGGCGCCTCAACGATCACCTGCTGCTGGAGCTGGGCGCCCGACTGGACCGCGACGGCGTATTCGAGCAGACCAACCTGGCGCCGCGCTTCGGTTTTGTCTGGAGCGTGGACGGGGAGGGCAAGAACCTCTTTCGGGGCGGCGCCGGACTCTTTTACGATCGCACGCCCATGACAGCCGCCGCCTTTGAGGACTTCGAAACGCCTTCAGAGCAGCGCTTCGCTTCCGACGGCGCCACCCCGCTGGGACCGGCGCAGACATTCGGCCTGAAACTGGGCCAAGACCTCAAGACGGCCTACAGCTTCACCTGGAACCTGGAGTACGATCGGCGAGTCACCGAAAAAGTGCTCTTCAAGGCCAATTTCCTGCGCCGCAAGGGATTTCACGAGTTGGTCATCGATCCCATCCAGGGCCCGGAGCCTTTGCTGCACTTGGACAGCCGGGGCCGCAGCAAGTATTGGGAGCTGGAGCTCACCACGCGGTACGACTTGCAGCAGCAGGAAGGCGGATTCTTTTTGCTCTCATACGTGCGTTCCCGGGCCGAACAGGATTTGAATGCCTTTGACAAGTTTTACGGCAACCTGCGCAACCCCATCATCCGCCCCAACGAGTATTCGCTGTCCGACACCGACGTAGCCCACCGGTTTGTCTTCCAGGGAACCTTTCACCTGCCCGGCAAGTGGATCTTTTCACCGGTGGTGGAAGTCCGCAGCGGCTTTCCCTATTCGACCATTAACGAAGAGCGCAATTTCATCGGCCCCCGCAACCGTTCGGGCCGCTTCCCTTGGCTGCAGACGCTGGATATCGACATTCAAAAGTGGTTCAAGATCTGGAAGTGGAACACCCGTATCGGTTTCCGGGTCTTCAATGCATTCAATACCTTCAACCCCCGCGACGTACAGGGCAACATCGACGCCTCCCTCTTCGGCGCCTTCTTCAACACGACGGAGAGAATCTTCGGGGGAACCTTTCAGATAGAGAATTAGCCCATTGTTTCGCGCCAAGACGCAAAGAGCGCTAAGATCTCATTTCCTCAGGCTTGGCGATCTTTGCGTCTTGGCGCGAAATCACACAAGGCCGCCCTTTTTGCAGAGGCGCTCGGCCTCATCGAGGGCTTGGGGGGTGTCGATGTCGATCCAGCCACGGTCGCCGATGTCCCAGGTCTGCATGATTGCAGACTGGGCCAGGGAACGGATGCCGCCCGTCAGCGAAGCGTCGCCGTTGCCGGTGCTTCGCTGCAGGGCGGGGAACACCGATGGGGTCAGGGCAAACATTCCGGTATCGATTGCATTGAAGTCGGTCAGATCCTTGCCCATGCTGCGAATCCGGTTGGCGACCGACTCGACCTTGGTGGCGTCGTCCAAGTCGAAGACCTGCTGGATCTTGGAGTCCGTAGCCAGAATCCCGCCTTGGGCAGGGATCTGCTGCTCCAGCAGATCCTTCAGCGTGGACCTTTCAAACAGGTGGTCGGACATCAAAAGGAGAAAGGGATCCCGAATCTTGCCTTGAACGCTGAGCAGGGAAATGCCGTTGGGAAGCAGATACTCGGGATTGTGGACCAACTCGATCTCCAGTCCGCTGGAAGAATTGCGCAAGTGGTCCCGGATCTCGCCGGATCGATATCCCACCACGATATAAGCTTTGCTGACCTTCATCTCTCGGAGCCGGTCGAGGATGTGGTCCAAAAGTGCTCGTCCGGCCACTGGCACGAGGGGTTTTGGCAGCGGGGAGGCTGCAGCAAGGCGAGCACCGTTGCCAGCCGCCAAAATGACAGCTTGTCGAATTCGACCATTGTGCATGCGATTCTGTTCTCTCCTACTGTGTCAAGTTCGGCTGAGTCTAAATGCCCGTAATTGCCAAGCTTATCAGATTTCGACCGCGAGTCCCATTTTGGTCCATGAGCTTCCTGCTCATCAACAGGCGCAGCCGCCGCGTTGAGTCCGGCTGGATCGCCGCAGCGATCCAGGCAATCAAGTTGGGGAGTATACCAGTCAAGCGACAGAGATTGAAGAAGTCCTATTAAAAGAGAGGATTGACTGGCAAGGTCGGTCAGTCTGCCACCCAACGCCTCGCTGCGGACTCTCCGGCTTTCAGGCGGCTAGCCGCCTTGCCGCTCCACCAGGAACTGAGGGCGGCCGGTCAACTGGGCCTTGGTATAGAGGATACGGTGCACCACGGTCCAGTTGCCGATGACCGCAATCACCCACAAGACCGGTTCCATGGCCCAGAATGAACCGATCAGCAGGAGCACGATCCGCTCGGGACGCTCCATGAACCCCACTTTGCACTTGGGGATGATGCATTCGGCGCGAGCACGGGCATAGCTGATCAAAACCGAGGCCATCATGACGATCCCCACCAGCACCACGTAGGTCATCCGATCGTGCCTCCCGTAGTGGATGACCAGGCCCAAATACAAGGTCAGGTCGGAATAGCGATCCATGATGGAATCAAAAAAGGCGCCGAACTTGGAAGTCTTTTGAGTCGCCCGCGCCACCAGGCCGTCGACCATGTCGAATAGGCCGGCCAGGATGAGGAGGAAGCCTGCCTTCGTGAAGTCGCCCTCTTCCGAGTATGCAAAAGCAAAGGCCACCGCCAGGCTGACCAGGAAACCGACAAAAGTGAGTACGTTGGGAGTGATCCGAAGCCGTACCAGCAGTCGGACAATGCTGTTTACGATGACCCAGGCGCCCCGGCCGATCTTCTCAGAAATCATGTCGGGGGAGTTTAGCATGGAATGGTCAGTTGTCAGCTGTCAGTTGTCAGCGGGGGAAGTTGGCAGTTTGCAGTTGGGCAGGTCCAAGGTCCAAGGTCCAAGGTCCAAGGTCCAAGGTCCAAGGTCCAAGGTCCAAGGTCCAAGGTCCAAGGTCCAAGGTCTGCAGAATGTACACTGTGAGTCTCTGGCCCTAATCTGCTCCGATTCCCTGCTGACAACTGACAACTGACAACTGACAACCGACAACTGAAGTCCCAACTGCCCTCAGAACAGCTCAAACTTGATGGTCAGGAATTTCTTGGGGTTTTGGCGGAAGTCGTAGATCAGCTTGACCACCTCCGAGGAGAGTTCGTTGACGTTCTGGTAGAGTTGTTCGTCCTTGGCCAATCGGCCCAAAGTCCCCTTGCCGGCTTCGATGTCGGCCATGAATCGGCCCAGTTGATCGACCGCCTCCTGGAGTTCCACGTAGAGCTTTTCGTCGGTGGAAAGCTTGCCCAAAGTCCCTTCGCCGGCGGCCATCCGGCGTGTGACTTGCTCCACGTTGCCCAGCATCTTGTCGCTCTTGTCGTAAAGCGAACGGTCATTGATGAGGCGGCCCAAGGTCCCTTCGGCGGTGTTTAGCTTGGCCATGGCTTGATCCAGGCTGGCGACGGTGGAGTTGATGCGGTCGTAAAGCTCGCGCTTTTGGATCAGGGCGGGGATGGTCCCCTCGCCTTCATTGATGTTGCGCAGCATCCGGGCGGCCTCGTCGGCTGCTGTCTGGGCAGTTCGGACCGTGTCGTTGAGGTTCTCGTAAAGCGTGTCGTCCGAGATGAACTTGCCGATGGAGCCCTCGCCCTTCTGCAACTGGTCGATCACTTCCACCAAACTGCTGGAAAGGGTTTCGAAGTTGGCAAGGATGTCGTTGGCGCCGGTGATCAATTCCTGGAAGCCGGAGGAGGGTTGACCGGTGATCAGCACCACCTCCGTCATGTCATCGCCTATGAAGCCCAGCAATGGGTCCGCCGACTCCCAGATGCTGAGCGGCGGCAGATTCGAGCGGCCCAACGAGATTTCGATGTACTTGTCCCCCAGCAAGCCGATCGAACCCAAAGTAATGGCGCTGTCCAGCTTGATTTGGCCCTTGTAGCTCAACGCAATATCCATGTCGACTTGGATGTCGTGAAGGTTTTCCAGGGTGCGGATCTCTTGCAGCAGGTTGTCGAGGTTTTGCCTATCGACTCGGGCCGATTCATGCCTTTGCCTGGCGTCTTGGGCCTCCGGCGAATCCAGTCCATACAGGCTCTCCGCCTCGCTTGCCCGAGCCTTCAGTTGCTGCAATTGCTCATCTGTGGGATTGTCTGCCATGAGCCGCTGCAACCTCAGATTCAAGAGGTCCAACTGGTCCAGAGCCTCCTGCCTGGCCGCGGGAATGGGAGTTCTGTCCTTTGCGGAAATGGTGACCTCGCGGATATTCCCTACTTCCTTTCCGCCCAGCATGACCAGGTCACCCGGCTTAAGGCCCGAGACATTGCTCAGGTAAGTCCTGGCCTCGAAGGTGTCTCCGAGCAGCCCGTACTGGGATCCGATGGTGAATATGGCAACTGCCAATACGATGCCTGTGACCAAGACAAAGATTCCGACCCGGAGTTCTGCCAGGGTTGGCTTGGCTTTTCCTTCCATCGCTTGCCTCCGTCTCACATCCTGTTTTATTTTCGGCCCTCGGCGTCACGCCTGCTGCCGGTTCTGCCTGTCTTTCTATTCTAGGAATTCTTGCACGTAGCTGTCGTCAAAGTTGCGCAGCTGTTCATCGGGTCCTTCGAAGAGAGCCCGGCCTGATTTCAGCACCACGAATCGGGTGTTGATGAGGCACAGCCGACCGTCCTCGGAGCGGAAGTTCACCAGGCCGTCGGGTCCGATTTCGGCGAATTCGTTGGCCAGGATCATGGCAGTGGTCAGGTCGTGAGTCACCAGGATGGACGAAACGCCTTCCAGGTCGCGCAACTTGATGATCAGCTCCGAAATGGTTCGGCTGGTGATGGGGTCCAGGCCGGCGGTGGGCTCGTCGTAAAGCACGATGCGGGGCTGGCCGGCCAGTGCTCGGGCAATGGCCACCCGGCGGCGCATCCCCCCCGAAAGCTCCGAGGGCATCATGTCGGCAGTGTGCTCCAGCCCCACAAAGCCCAATACCTGATGGACGAGGGCATCGATCTCCGAGGGGGCGTACTTGCCTTCCTCCTCCAGCCGGTAGCCCACGTTTTCACCCACGGTCAGGGAATCGAACAGGGCGCCTTCCTGGAAGACCATTCCAATCTGGCGCCGGAAGGGCATCAGATCCTGTTCGGAAAGGTGAGTGATGTCGGTGCCGTCGATCGAAACCTTCCCGGAATCGGGACGCACCAAGCCGAGCACCATTTTGAGGATGGTCGTCTTGCCCGAACGGCTCCCTCCCAGGATGACTTTGGTTTCGGCCTGCTGTACGTTCATGCTGAAATCGGACAGCACGACCTGTTCGTCGTAGCGTTTTGTGACCTTATCAAACTCGATGACACTCAATATCTAATATCCTGGATGATCTTGGTAAGGAAAAAGTCGGCTACGATGATCAGGATGTCGGCGACCACCACGGCCGCAGTCGTCGATTGGCCCACCCCCCGCGTCCCCCCTTTGGTGCGCAGCCCGCAGTAGCATCCCACCATTCCGATGATGAAGCCGAAAACGATGGGCTTGACCAGCCCTTCCAGAGCATCGTTGTAGTCCAAAGCACGCAAGGCCGTACTCCAGTAGAGCGAAGTGTTGAGATTCAGCTTGTAAAACGACACGATCCAGCCGCCGACCAGCCCGAAGGTGTCGGCGATGACGGTCAGGAGGGGCACTGTGGTAGTGCAGGCGATCATTCGGGGAGTGACCAATTTCTTGGTGGGATCGGTGCCCAGCGCCCGCATGGCGTCGATTTGCTCGGTGACCACCATGGACCCCAACTGGGAGGCGATTCCCGACCCCACCCGACCGGCCACCATCAAGGCCGAAAGCACCGGCCCCAGTTCCCGAATCAGCGACAGGGCGACCAGTTGGCCGGTCAGGTTGACTGCGCCGAAGGCCTTCAGCGAGTTGGCCGACTGCAAGGCCAGTACGCCGCCTGTAAAAAAGCCTGTCAAGATGATGATGACGATTGACCCGACCCCGACGATGTCCATCTGGATCAAGGTGTCTTGGAAGTAACGGGGGCGGCGAAAAAGATTAAGGATGGACTGGACGCAGAGCAGGGTGAATTCCTGAACTTCGAACAACGTCCGGTAGATGAAGCCCATTTCACTTGCCGCTGCTTGTCCCCGGATCGCCTGACGGGGAGCAGGCCGTCCCTCCCGAGTAATCTTGCCAGGTGTTAGACTGATGAGCCGGGCGGGGAATGTGATCGGTCGATCCTCGAACCACCCGTGGTTGCTTCGAGTCGTTCAACCAACCCGAAACCGAAGCCAGGCCTGCATCGGCAACGCTGGCACAAGACTCCAGATGTCCAGGATCCTTCAACGTCGCAAAGATGGCAACATTAACTTGCTGCGCTGCAAGAGCGCCAGCCTGGGCAGCGAAGAGGCTCTGCTTGGCCGGGTAAGTGCAGGGGCAGTTGAGCAAAACGGCCGAACGGCAGCCCAGGCAAGCTTACAGGCTACAGGCGTCGAAATGGATTACTCTCTGACTGATAACTGACAACTGACAACTGACAACTGACATGATCCGCTTTTTGACCTCCGGTGAATCGCACGGCAAGGGGCTGATATCCATCATCGAAGGATTCCCCTCCAACGTTCCCATCGACGAGGGCTTCATCAACTCCGACCTGAAGCGCCGTATGGGCGGCTACGGCCGAGGCCGCCGCATGAAGATCGAAAGCGACCGGATCGAAATCTTTGCAGGCGTACGCCACGGCAAGACCCTGGGGTCGCCCATTGCCTTTTTGGTGCAAAACCGCGATTGGGTGAACTGGACCGACATCATGTCGCCCCAGCCCAATCCAAAAGGTGCCCAAAAGCGCCTTGTCACCCGCGCCCGGCCGGGGCACGCCGACTTGGTGGGCGCCCTGAAGTACAGCTTCGAGGACATGCGCAATGTGCTGGAGCGCTCCAGCGCCCGCGAAACCACCTCCCGGGTCGCCGTGGGCGCCTTCTGCAAACTGCTGCTTGCCGAGCTGGGGATCCGCATCTACAGCCATGTGATCTCCATCAAGGACGTGCACGTCTCGCCAGAGCAGCTGGAGGCAGTGTCGATCGACAAGGTGCCTCAAATCGAATCCTCGGCTTTGCGCAGCTGCGATCCGTCACTGGACGAAGCCATGAAGGCGGCGGTGGACGGCGCCATCGAACGGGGCGAGACGATCGGGGGAACCTTCGAGGTGCGGGTGCTGGGCGCGCCGGTGGGATTGGGGAGCCATGTCCACTGGGACCGCAAGCTGGACGGCCGACTGGCTCAGGCCATCATGTCGATCAACGCCATCAAGGCGGTGGAGGTCGGCTCCGGATTGGATACGGATCCCTATGGAAGCGAATTCCATGATGAGATCTTTTATAATGCCGACAAGAAGGAGTTTTACCGCCGCACCAACCACGCCGGCGGCATTGAGGGCGGCACCTCCACGGGAGGCGAGATCATCGTCCGGGGCGTCGTCAAGCCCATTCCGACGCTGCGCAAGCCCTTGCGGTCGGTCGACCTTGCCACCAAGGAGCCTTTCAAAGCGCAGTATGAACGCTCCGATACCTGCGTCGTGCCCGCAGCCGCTGTCATCGGAGAAGCCATGGCCGCCATAGTGGTGGCCCAGGCGGTCCAAGAGAAGTTCGGCGGCGATTCGCTGCCGGAGTTGAAAAGAAACGTGAAAAGTTTTCAAGAACAGGTTCGGGGGATGTGATCAAGGGCTCGAGGCCGGGGAGTGGCGACTGGAGCCGGAAAGAGGCAGATCCGATTCTGTTTCTCCTCCATCCTCCCGCCCCCAGCCCCCGGCCTTCTGCAAAAAATGCTTCGTGAAATCATTAAATACGGGCGGCCGGAACTGGTCTGCAAGAGCGATCCGGTGGGAGAATTCGACGACCGCCTCAAGCAATTGGCCCAGGACATGTTCGAGACCATGTACGAGGCTGAAGGGGTGGGGCTGGCAGCGCCTCAGGTGGCCATCAATATTCGGATGGCGGTCGTCGATATCACCTCCGGGCATGAGGACGGCCACCAGATCGTGCTGGTCAACCCCGTGATTGCCGAAAACGAGGGTACGCAGGTCGGCGAGGAAGGCTGCCTGAGCATCCCCGGATTCACCGCCACCGTGAAGCGGCCCAACCGCATCCGCCTCAAGGCCCAGAACCTGGACGGCCAACTTTTCGAGATGGAAGCCGAAGAGTTTTTGGCCCGGGCTATCTGCCACGAAATCGATCACCTGGACGGGATCCTTTACATCGATCACATCTCTGCCCTCAAACGCGA
>JANQFM010000896.1 GCA_028277865.1 Acidobacteriota bacterium | reverse complement strand
ACGATCTACAGGCTTGCGAAGCGGGGAGACTTAACTATCAACAAGCGGAAACGAGTCACGGTGAAATCCATCCTCGAACTGGAATTGCAGCCCCATAAGTGAGACGCTGTGCAACACTCTGCGACAAATTCTGCATTCCGGCCCCCCATTTCGGTTGACCGACCCGGCCCGTCCGTGCCACGCTCCCTGTGGTAAATGAGAACGCCCCATCGGGGCACAAAAAAAGGCACCCGCCCAACTTTCCACGGTCTGGCGGATGCCTTGAAAGGCTTAAACAATGCGCAGTATAGCGCTCCGTGTGCCCCCGAGCAAGGGGCAAGTCGAAATCTCACCGGTAGGCGGCAACTCCGTCAGCATCGATCTCGGCTTGGAAAGCGGCATCTGGCGGGTCATTTTGCGCCAGGTTGACGACGGCCTAGAAGTCGTGATCCGGCCTCCATAAATGGTAACTTCGGTTAACCCGTCAGGTGTATGGCCACCAGCTTCTCTGGGGGCACCACGGGGCGGATCCCTGGGACGGGTCCGATAAGCGTTAACTTCAGGGCGGGCGTTTTCTGCCAGTTGCAGAAAAGGGGGATGGCATTTTCACCTGCTTCAGCAGGTTGCCCGAAGGCCTTCAGCCTTTCGGGCTGTTAGCCCAGTCCTTCAGGGCTGGGGACTGAGTGCACAAGGTCAGACGCAAGCCCGTTTTTCAACGGGCTTCTCTCTGGGCTTCAGCCTCGGCTCCGGCACACTGGGCGGGAGTTGGGCAGCAACGGCCAGGGGGCTCAAGCCGGCTCCTGGAAGCCCGTTCGATCAAACGGGCTCTTCTTGATTGCCTGGGCCGATTACCAGCCCTGAAAAGGACTGGCCTAGCAACCCTCCAGGCATGAATGCCTTCCGGGAAAGCCCGCTGAAGCAGACTGCAGGACCTTGATAGAAGCTTATGTTAGCTCCTGCTCGAAGACATGTGGAAATTCGAGAATTTGATCCGACAGCGAATGGCGATGGGAGAGGGGTTCAACGCGGCGCTAAAAGAGCGAGCCAAAATGCTCAATACGAAGATTGAGGATTTTCTCGGCATCATGTTTGGACACACGAAAACAGACCAGTACCAAGGATTCCCGAGATCTCCTGCCTACCTTCCGGCCTTGAGGCGCTGCCTCGCTGGCGGTTACGGAACGCCGGTGATCAGGCCCGACAGTTTGCGGTTACGCAGCAGGCGCTGGAAATCCGCGATCTGCTTTTCGAGCAGCTCGTCGAAGGCA
>JANQFM010000833.1 GCA_028277865.1 Acidobacteriota bacterium | reverse complement strand
CCCCGAAGGAGGGGAGGGGATGCGCTGAGACCGCGATCAGGTTGCTGGCTCGCGGCCTAGCCATTCAGTCATTCGCTTCGCCGGGGCGGGCCCGACGGTGGCGTTTTGCCAGGCTTCATGGCATGTGCTTCGTCAAATCAGCGGAATTGGGACGAGCTAACCGAATCTTGAATCTGCACTATTGAGCCTTTCAGGAAAACTTCTTTTCTGGGGGGCAAGAACGGCTTCCGGCTACTCCTTCAGTTTTTGCATGAGACCCGTCTCGGCAAGCATTCTTGTCTGGATGCAGCCGGCTCGGGCGGCACCGAGGAGTTCAGCATGTCGATCAATCCTGAAGATCTTCTCTGGAAACTTGCCGGACTGAAAGAGGAGGACGGCAAAACGACAGTGGCCGATTCGGGCCTCCAAGACTATCGGAAAGGTCGGCTGGCGCCCCATGAAGCAGAGCAAGTGGAAAGGATCCTGGCCCGCAGCAGTGAGGCGCGAAAACGTTTGGCCGAGCTTTCAGGGCTGACGCCGAATGCTCCCTCCCAACAACTCCGCAGCCGGGTGCTTGCTTCACTCCCTGCCCGTCGCCCGAGGCGGCTTAGCTGGCAGAAGGCGGCTCTGGCTGCTGCTGCAATGGTCCTGGTGGGCTCAATGGTCCAGCTGTTTCGGATCACTGATCCGGGATCCTCCCCTGCCTTCGTGCCGGAATACGAAATCCAGGTCTTTGCAGAGGCTGATATGCGTAGTCCCGAGCGGACCTCACCATCGGGGGACACCCCTGGACGGCACCGGGTCCGATCCGACACAAGGCTTCGCATCGAATTCAGCGCCCGCAAGAGCTCCACGCAAGAGGTCGACTACGGCCTCTATCGGCTCGAAGGGAACCGGTTGCAAAGGCTGGCTCAGGGAGTCTTCGTGGAACCCTTTCGCGGGGCGGCCAGACTGGAAGCGTTGGGATCTGTTTTGGCGCCGCAACCCGGACACTGGCAGCTTTATGCCCTAGTAGCTGCCCAGGGGAAACTCCCTCCAAGCCTGGCGCTTCAATCAGGCGACAGCCCGCAGGCCAGGCTGAGTGAGGCTTCGGGAGGCCGGGTCTTTCCTTTGCAGCTGGAGTTGCTGCCGGACGGAACTATGGAGGACTAATCCGGATTTCTCACGGATTGCCTACTGCCGTGCCGCAAGTCATCCGCCCTGGCTGCGTTGCGCTTGCGGCCCCTCGCTACGGCGATCCATGAGAAATCCGCGCTGGAAGGGAAAACAGGAGGAGGAAGAATGAGCAATCGACCTATCATGCAGCGTTTGCTGACGGCTTTGGCCGCAGTGGGGATACTGTTTCTTGGATCGACAGTGCCGGGCCAGGCAGCCGGCAACAGCGGCAAGTCGGGCCAAGGGACTGCAGGTTTTTGGACGCTTTACCCCCGCCATCTGGAGCCCCGCATCGGTACCCGATCCAGGCTGGCTTGCGGGGATTACGGTGTGTTCCACTTGGGGCGCCCTCTGTTTCGCCCCGGTCGATTCCAGTCTCTGAGCGCTACGGGACCCATCGATTCTCCCTCCTACCCCCGCCGTTCTTCGGCAATTCGTCAGGAGACGGGAACAGCCTTTGAGGACGTTCCCTGCCAGTACGGAAGCTGCTTCAGCCTGCTGGACGAAATAGGGCCGGATCAGCCCTGGGCGGCTGTCATCGACTGGGACGATTGGCACGGCTGGAGCGTGGGCGCCGCTTTGCAGCAGGCTTCGGACGCAGAGATTCCCGTAGTCCTCTTTCCCCTGGACGTGTCCCGCTTCGCAGGGCTGGGCGAGGGCGTCACCGACCTGCAGGTCTTGGAACAAGCCTGTTCGATCGCCGAGGAGGTGGATCGGGGCGGAAGGATGCCTCCCGTCATCATCAATATGAGCTTTGGACGCCTGGCCCAGCCGGACGAATCTGCCGGTCAATGCCGATCCGGCAGCTTGGGCTGCCAGCTGGGCCGGGTCTTGAGCCATCTTTACATGCAGCCTGGCCGAGACGGGCTGGGAACAGTTCTGGTGGCGGCAGCCGGCAATCATCGCCGAGCGCTTTACCCGGCTGCCGCCGAACACGTCGTGGCGGCAGGGCAATTGGATCTGGCCGCCTTTGAATCCTACGGATTGCAGAAGCCTTCCTGGGAAACGCCCCAAAGCGCAGACCAGCCGACCGCACTTTTTCCCGGCTATGGATTGTGCCTGGGCTTCGAGTCCGATCCCGCTGACGATCAGGGTTGGCCGGCGCCTGCCGGGTCGTCCTATGCCGCGGCTGTTTTCTCCGGTTGGCTTTCCGGTGCCCTGCTGCGGGGCGAGGTCGACGACCCGCTCGGCGAAAACTGGACGATAGGGCACAGATGCCGCCAGGAGGCTTGCGGCTACCAGTTGATTCAAGGGGAACGGGAACTGTCTTTCAACGCTCGAGCCGACCGGATGGTTCGTCACGTCTTCGGATCGGCCCATCCCAACAGCAAAGGCGGCAAGGGGAGGCCCTGCCCGACGGTTTCCAAGTCGGCCTCAACCATCCGATTGCAGGACAGCGGCCTGAAAGGCCAGTGGACCCAAGGGGCCTTGCCCAGCTTGGCCGAGATTCTTCCCCGCCGCGGACGACCAACGCCCAGCCCTTGGATGTGCATTCCCTGCATCGCAGTGAGCCGGCCCAAGCCTCCCAAACCGCCAAACTATACGACGACTGCTCCGTTGCTGGCTTCAAGCGGGGAATACGGCACCGACTTGCTGGTCAATGTTGAGGACGGCGTTCCCCTTCAGGCCGGCATTCGACTGGAGTCGGTTTCCCTTCAGGTGGGGGAAGACAACTATCAGCTGGACATTTCTGAGGCTGACCTGGAATTGATTTCCCAGGGTGCGGCCGACAGCTTGCTCTTGGCCGGCGTGGCAAAGCTGATTCCCGGAGGAGTCCAGGCGTCTGTCTACTACCTCTTCAGCAATATCGAGACCGGTGAGGTCTTTTGGTCCTCGACTCCGATTTTGATGTCGGAAGAATGAGGGCAGTTGGCAGGGAATAGAGCGAAAAGCCTGAAGCAGAGAGGAAATTATGTACAACAGCTCATTTTCGATCGCAGGCGGGAATGAGGGAGGCGTGGGGCGGCCTGCCGCTCCGAGTGCTGACGACTGGGCAGGTTTTTGCAGCGGTTCGCTGGCCTACATCTTCCCTCCCGGGGCCGAGCTCTTCCAGCAGGGGACACCGGCCCAGATGGTTTATCTGCTCAAAAGCGGATTGGTGAAGCTGATGCGGGTCGAAGAGGACGGTCAGCAGATGATAGTCGGATTGCGTTCGGCGGGCTGGCTGATGGGAGTGGAATCGGCTCTGCTGCAATCGCCGCATCCCGTCACAGCCGTGGCGCTGACCCGCTGCGACTTGCGCTGCGTCCCGTCGGCTCAATTCCGCAAGATGCTGCGCGATGATGCACGCCTTTCCTGGAAAGTTCACCAAGTCCAAAGCCGTGAGGTCTACAGCCAGGTCCGTCAGTTGTCCGGCCTGGGGTGCCTGTCGGCCCGCCACCGCCTGGAGCAGTTCCTGTGGGACCTGTCCGCCGCCTTGAAGCCGTCCGACTCACACCATGAAGTCCGCTTTCAAGTGCCCCTGCGCGACTGGGAAGTGGCCCAGCTCATTGCGGTCACCTCTTCCTACGTCTGCCGCCTGCTCAAGGAACTGGAAAGCGACGGGCTGCTCAGGCGCCACAAGGGCTGGATCATCCTCTCCCAGCCCGAACGCCTCTGGCATGAACCGGAATCGGAGACCGAATCCTCGCCGGTTCGCCCTTTCGGCTTTGCGTAAAACTCCAGGACCCGCTCGGCTTGCGCTGTTCTGAGGCCTATACCGGCGTTGCGGACAAAGAGCCTTAAGAGGGGCTTCCCTCTTCGGACTTGCACTAGTTCAATTCCCGCCATTCACCAGTTCAATGCCGGGTGCGAACTCGTTGAATGACGGGGTTTGCTGTTGGTTTTTATCCTGTTTGTTGAGTCAGGGGTGGTCTTGCCTCCGGGAAGTCGTCGGATCGGGCGGGGCAAAACGACACCCAATCCGTCCGGTCATCCAGACGGCAACCCTTTCGCCATCCCCAACTCCTCCCCTGCCAGGTAGGTCTGGCAGTTCAACCCCTCCATCCGCTCCTGCTTCAGTCCGGCAAGATCGGAAGCAGGAGCGGATCTTCCACCCGGAGCAGGAACTGGGAGCAGGGAAGAGCGCCAGAGGCCATATTTTGCATTCTTCCGAATTTCGTGTTCCTTGTTCTCTGCCCCCCGCGCTGTCTTGCACTAGTTCAAGACGTTGATTGCACGAATTCAACGACAGCCTGACACTCGTGCAATGACGAATCGCCCGGCCGAGCATAGGATATTGGGAGGCTTTGAAAAGGATGGGGAACCGTATTCGCTCCCGCCCCCGAAATCGGCTGATCTTCGAGGGCGAGAGCGGGTTCGGGTAGCAATACCCTGCTCGCTACTCCTACCACTAGCCCTTGGTATGGGCGCCCCCGCTTCCCGGGGGCGCTCGTGCCTGCTCCACTCGGAGCCCTTCTCTTTGTATTGTGTGCTGAGGGTGCCGCCGGATGATCCGGAGGGGCACCCTCTTGGCTGCCAGCCACTCGCCCTACTCCTAAAGCAGTCGTGGCTTTCAGCGCTTCTTCCAGTTCTGCCGGTCCCCGGCACCGGCTTCCAAGCTTCCCGCCTCCGTTTGAAGGCTGTGGGGCGTCTTTGTAAAATGTGCCGGTGATCGAAAGACGACGGAGCATTGCGGTTCGTGTGGCAGACGTTTGGGTGGGCGGCGGACATCCGGTGGTGGTTCAATCGATGACCAACACCGATACCGCCGACATCGCTTCCACCGCCGAGCAGGTTCGGCTGCTGGCCCAAGCGGGCTCGGAACTGGTGCGCGTGACGGTCAATACTCCTGAAGCTGCTCGGGCGGTTGCACGCATTGTCGAAAAACTGGATGCCGGGGGGCTACAGGTTCCCATCGTCGGAGACTTCCACTACAACGGCCATCTCTTGCTGACCCGTTACCCCGAGTGCGCTCAGGCGTTGTCCAAATACCGGATCAATCCCGGAAACGTGGGCATGGGGCGCCACCACGACAAAAACTTCCGACAGATGATCGAGGTGGCGCTGCAATTCGCCAAGCCGGTGCGCATCGGGGTCAACTGGGGCTCGCTGGACCAGGCTTTGCTCAACCGCATGATGGACGAAAACGCCCGTCGCGACGAACCCCTGACGGCGCGTCAGGTCTTGATCGAGACCATCTTGGAAAGCGCCCTCCAGTCCGCCGATCTGGCTCAGGAGTACGGACTGCCCGCCGATCGGATCATCATCAGCGCCAAGGTGTCCGAGGTTCCCGATTTGGTCGAGGTCTACCGCAAACTGGCCTCTCGATGCGATTACGCCCTGCATCTGGGGCTGACCGAAGCCGGAATGGGCAGCCGAGGAATCGTCTTCAGTACCGCCGGGCTCTCGGTGCTGCTGCAGGAGGGCATCGGGGACACGATCCGCGTCAGCCTGACCCCCAAGCCCGGAGGCGACCGCAGCCTGGAGGTCCAGGTGGCTCAGCAGGTGCTGCAGGCGCTGGGCATCCGGCGATTTGTCCCCCAGGTCACCGCCTGCCCGGGCTGCGGGCGTACCACCAGCACTTTCTTCCAGGAATTGGCCGATCAGGTCCAGCAGGACTTGACCCGCCGCATGGCCGACTGGAAGGAGACCCATCCCGGCGTGGCAGAGCTGAAAGTGGCCGTGATGGGCTGCGTAGTCAACGGCCCAGGCGAGAGCAAGCACGCCGACATCGGGATTTCGCTTCCCGGCACCGGCGAGTCCCCCAAGGTGCCTGTCTATGTGGACGGACGCCACTTCAAGACCCTCAAAGGGCCGCGCATCGCCGAAGATTTCATGGAGATCCTTGAGGAGTACGTCGAAAACCGCTTCGGCTCCCGCCAGCAGGAGCCGGTGCTGCACTGAGAGAGGAGTAGGGAGTCAGGAGTCGGGAGTCGGGAGTCGGGCTGGTTGTACATTCTGCAGACTTTGGACTTTGGACTTTGGACTTTGGACTTTGGACTTTGGACTTTGGACTTCGGACCTTGGACCTTGGACCTTGGACCTTGGACCTTGGACCTTGGACTCATTCCCTGACAACTGACAACCGACAACTGAAGAATGATTGAAGTTGAGAATCTGACCAAGATTTACGGCACCCACACGGCCATCCAGGACGTTTCGTTTCAGGTGGCCAAAGGGGAGATTCTGGGCTTTCTGGGACCCAACGGCGCAGGCAAGACCACCACTATGCGGATCTTGTCCGGCTTTTTCCCCTCCACTTTGGGCAGGGCGCGGGTGGCCGGATTCGATGTGCTGGAAAAGCCCCTGGAAGTCAAAAAGCGTGTCGGCTACCTGCCCGAGCACCCTCCCCTTTACCCGGAAATGAGCGTCGACTCGTTCTTGCGCTTCGTAGCGGCCATCAAAGGGGTCGAAAAAGACAGGATCTGGCTGCGAGTGGACGAGGCCAAGAAGCGTTGCGGACTGGAGGAGCAGGGGCACCGCCTCATCAAGCACCTCTCCAAGGGCTTCCGCCAGCGGGCCGGCCTGGCTCAAGCCTTGATCCACAAGCCCGAGGTGCTCATTCTGGACGAGCCGACCGTAGGGTTGGACCCCAACCAAATCATCGAGGTGCGCAACCTGATCAAGAGCCTGGCCGGAGACCACACCGTCATCCTCTCCACCCACGTGCTGCCCGAGGTGAGTATGACCTGCCAGAGGGTCATCATCCTCAACCGTGGGCGCATCGCTGCTGAAGGCTCGCCTTCGGAATTGACAGCCAGCCTGCGCCAGGGCGCCCGCATCCAGCTTGAGGTGGCCGGGGCAGTTGAAAAGCTGCCCGCCGTCCTGCAGGAGCTGCCCGGCGTCCGGCAGGTGAGCCTGGGCGAATCCGGTAATGGGCACTGGCCGCTGACGGTGGAAAGCGAGGGCGATGCGGATGTGCGCGCTGCCGTTGCCCGCTCGGTCGTCGAGTCGGGCTGCGACCTGCTCCATCTGCAGCGCCAGACCATGTCCTTGGAAGAGATTTTCCTGGCCTTGACCACCGAGGAAGCGCCCGTCCGGCAGCCGCCAACCGTTCAGCATCAGCAATCGCCGCCAACGGCTGAAGAGGGGGAGGATACCGATAATCCCGCTCCAGCCGGATCGGAAAAGGAGCCGCAGGAGGATCAGCCATG
>JANQFM010000780.1 GCA_028277865.1 Acidobacteriota bacterium | reverse complement strand
AGCACTCAGTACGAGAAACCCTTGAAGCTCACTCTGAAGAAGATCGAATAGAGCACCGGGACCACGCCCAGCGTCAGCATTGTGGCGAACACCAGTCCGAACATGATGGAAATCGCCATGGGCTCCCACATGGGGCCGCCGCCCAGGTAAAGCGGAAGCAGTCCGCCCACTGTCGTCAGGGTGGTGAGCAGGATGGGGCGCAGGCGCTTTTGGGCTGACTCGATGATGGCTTGAGCCGGTTCCAGGCCGTTTTCCTCCTCTTCGATGCGAATGCGGTCCAACAGCACGATGGCATTGTTGATCACGATTCCCGCCAGCGAGATGATGCCCAAGAGGGTCATGAAGCCGAAGTAGGAGTCCAGGAGCAGCAATCCGGCGATCACGCCGATCAGGCCTAAAGGGATGGTCAAGAGCACGATCGAAGCCCGTCGCACGGAATTGAACTGGCCCACCAGCAACAAAATGATGATCAATCCGGCGATGGGCAGCTTTTCGTTGATCGATTGGTTGCCCTTGCCCGATTGCTCGAACTCCCCTCCCAGACTGTAAAGGTAGCCCAGTCCCCAGTTTTGCTGCTCGGATTCCAGCCAGGGGATCAGTTGCCCGGTGATCTCTGCGGGCGTCACTCCCGGATCGGTGGACGAACTGACGGTGATGGTCTTGAGGCGGTTGCGGCGATAGATCTTGGCCGGCTCGAAGGCCACTTCGATGTCGGCCACTTGCTTGAGGGGGACGTTGCGGCCGGTGGTCTGGGCATAGACGTTCAGTCCCTCCAGCTTGCCGATGTCCTGGCGGTCGGCGGCTTGGGAACGCAAAGTGACGGGGATGATCTCGTCCTCTTCGCGGTAGTCGGTGGTGTTGAATCCGCTCAGCACCGTCTGCAATGAAATGGCCACGTCCTGGTTTGAGACGCCGCTGCGGCGGGCACGGGCTTCGTCGATGTTGACCACCAGTTTCTTGGTGCGCTGCCCCCAGTCGTCGTCGATGTTTTTGGTGCCCTGCAGCTCCTCCAACCTGGACTTGACTTGGTCGGCGATGGTGTAAAGCCTGGAAATATCGGGTCCGGAGACGCGCACTTCAATGGGGTTCTTGATGATGGGGCCGGTCGGAAGAGCCTTGACGGTAGCTTTCATGTCGGGAAAGTTCTCCCGGCAAAAGCCCTCAATTCCGGCGATCAGGCTGGGGATCACTTGGTGAGAAGTTGTATTGAGCACCATGATGGAGTACTCGGGGCTTTGCTGCTCGGGGCTGTAGGAAAGCGTGAAGCGGGGAGCCCCCTGGCCGATGTAGGTCGACCAGCTCAAAACTCCCTGCGGACGCTCGGGGTCCGCCTTGAGTTCTTCAGAGACGAACCTGTCGATCCGGCCCACCGCCTCTTCGCTGTATTCGATGGCGGTGCCCAAAGGCAGCTCGAATTCGGCGGTAAACATCGCCGTGTCCGAAGCCGGGAAAAAGATATTGGGCAGGTAGGCGGCTGCCCGCATTGTCAGCACAAAGATCAGCACGACCGCCGCCAGCGTGATCCAGCGCAAGCGCAAACAAGACAGCAGTCCGGCCCGATAGAGGCGGTAAAGCCTGGAATTGAAGGACTCCTCTGCAGCCTTTTTCTTGACCTTGAGGAACATGACGCAAAACAAGGGGATCATGGTCAAAGCAAGCAGCCAGGAGCAGAGCAGGGTGATGGTGACCACCTTGAAGAGGGAAGCCGTGTATTCTCCCACAGTGGACTCGGCCAGGTAGATGGGCAAGAAGGCTGCCGAGGTTGTCAAGGAAGAGGTCAGAAGCGGAACCTTGAGCTCTTTGGCAGATCGGACAGCGGCATCCAGGGCAGGGCTTCCGCCCTCCATTTGCACCATGATCGACTCGGACATCACGATGGCATTGTCGACCAGCATGCCCAGGGCGATGATCAAGGATGCCAATGACATCTGGTCCAGCCCGATTCCCAGGAAGGACATCACCAGGATGGCCGACACCATGGCGGCCGGGATCAAACTGGCCACGATGAGTCCGGTGCGCAGACCCAGCATGACGAGCATGACCAGGAGCACGATGGCAATGGCCTGGTAGACGCTGCCGGTGAAATCGGTGATCTTCTTGTCCACCCGCTCCGGCTCGAAGGCCACCACCTCGAAGTCCAGCCCGATGGGGAACTGGCCCGGAAGGCGGTCCACCAGCGACTGGACCTGCTGGCCCAGATCGATCAGGTTGCCGCCCTCGCGCATCGATATTGCCAACCCCAGGGCACGCTCCCCTCCCGAGGTCATTTTGGAAGTGGCCGGGTCCACGTAGCCCCGCTCGACCGTTGCGATGTCCTCCAAGAAGACCAACTCGCTGCTTCCAGGGACATTGATGACTGTTCGCCTGAGATCCTCCACCGAGTCGAAGCTGCCCGAAGGCTCCAGCACGATCCGCTCCACGCCGGTGTTGACGTTGCCACCCGGGATGACGATGTTGCGCGCCTCCAGGACCTGTTTGAGGTAGAGGGTGGAAAGGCCTTTTTCTGACAGGCTGGCATCGTTGTATTCGACGAAGACCCGTTCTTGCTGAGCGCCGTAGATCTCGACTTTGGCGGTATCGGGCAGGCGCAGCAGCTCGTCCCGAACCTTATCCGCCGCTTCCTTGAGATCGGCATAGCTGTAGTCCCGCCCCTTGATGCCGACGATGATCCCGAAGGTATCTCCGAATTCGTCGTTGACGAAGGGGCCGATCACTTCGTCGGGCAGATCGCCCTGCACGGACTGCACCTTGCGGCGCAAACTGTCCCAGATGGACCGCATGTTGACGTAGGATTCCTGGATGTCGGCATAGACGACCGAGACGCCCGTAGTCGATTGGCTGCGCACCACGTCCAATTCAGGCATTTCCTGGATGGCCTTTTCCAGTTTGTCGGTGACCAGGTTTTCGACCCGGTCGGGGCTGGCGCCCGGAAAGTAGGTGAGGACCAGGGCAGTGCGAATGATGAAGCCCGGATCCATGGCGCGGGGCATGTCCACATATGCGCCCGCACCGGCCGCGAAGATGACCAATAGAAGGATGAAGGTGGTGCGGTTGTTCTGAATGGCAAAACGCGTCATCGTTTCAGCTCCCGGGATTTCACGCAGAGTCGCAGAGACGCGGAGAGAAAGAAGAGACGGAGAAGATCTGTCCCTTGACTTCTTCCTCTTCTGCGTCTCTGCGCCTCTGCGTGAACCTCACCCTCGATCTTCCTCCCGGATGCGGACCGTTTCTCCGTCCTGGATTTTGCTGACGCCGGCCGTCACGATCAACTCGCCGTCCCTCAGCCCTTCCAAGATCTCGATTCCCTCCCGCACCACCTCTCCCACCCGAACCTCGCGGCGGCGGACCGCTCCTTTGCCGTCACCCTGTTCATCCAGGACGTAGACGAAGGTTTTCCCATGGCGATCCTCGGTCACGGCGTGGGTGGGGACGATGAAGCGGTCCTGGGGCGATCCGGCGCCGAAGCGGAATCGGACTTCGGCCGCCATGCCGGGAAGGATGCGGCGGTCGGACTGGTTCAGCCGTACGGTGACGGGGAAGGTGCTCAGAGCCTGAGAGGCCGACACGCCCACTTCAGTGACCCTTCCCGTGTAGTTGCGTCCTGCAACCGCAGCGAAGGACACCGTGACGGCGCTTCCCTGCTGCACTTCGGCGATCAGGACTTCCGGGACGTCCACCAGGACTTCCGGCTGGCTTCCCGAGGTCACCACCACAATCACCTGTCCCCCTTGGACGTTCTCGTTGATCTCGACAGGCACCTCCGAGACCGATCCGCCTTCAGGAGCCTTCATGACGCAGTATTCCACCTGCAGCTCGGCCAGGCTTTTTTGCTTTTCGATGGAATCGATGGTGGCTTCCGTCACCTGTACCCGCGTCAGGGCCGAGTCCATGTCGGCTTCCGAGGCGTTGTCGTTTTCATACAGACCCCGGATGCGCTTCAGGTTGGCCTTGGCGTTTTCCAGTTCGGCCCGCGCCTGGGCCAAAGCGGCGGCCGCTTCCTGGACGCGCAACTGATAGTCGCGCCGATCCAGCTCGGCGATCACCTGGCCCCTTGCGACCGTATCACCCACCTTGACGTTCAGCTGCAGCAGTGTCCCCGAAACCTTGAAACTCCAACGCGACTCGGTCCCCGCCTGGGCTACCCCGGTAAAAATGCGCTCCCGCCCCGCCCCAGTGAGGCTGACTTGCTGGTATCGAACCGGCCGGATCACCGGCTCGGGTGGCGGCGGCTCTTCTTTTTGGCATCCCGCCAGCAATGCAGAGCAACCCAAGATGGCTGCAGGCAATATTCTAGGCCTCATGACAGCTCTCCAGTTGTCAGTTGTCAGTTGTCAGTTGTCAGTTGTCAGTCAGAAAGTATCCTATCCTGGAGCCTCCCATTCCTTTCTTCCTGACTCTTTCCGCTACCTCCCCCTCAGCCTGACTCCCTTTTGCCTGAAGTACTCGTCGACGCGGTTGAGGAAGTCTTGGCGGGCTGCCGCAGGGGCCAGGAAATCGAATTCTCCCACTGCCCTTTCGACCTCGACCCAATCGATCAGAAAACTGTAGACTGCGTTGGCGCGCGCCAAATCGGCGGTCAAGTCGGCGTTTTGGGCGTCCAGCAGGTCGATGATGGAGACGACTCCTTGCCTGTAGGAGTCCTGCACCAGTTCGAAATTCCTGTTGGCGGCCAGGTAAGCCTCCTCTGCCAGCTTGATGGCGGCATAGGAGAATCCGGCTTGATGGGCTGCCGAGCGGATGCGCTGCTCGATCTTTTGGGCGGTCGAGGCGCGCTGGGTGCGCAACTGCTCAAGCTCCTCCAAGGTGCGCAGCTTCTCGGCCGTGCGGGCGCCTCCCTCAAAAAGCGGCAAAGTGACGTTGAAAGCCAGCGTCCAGTCGATGTTGCCGGGCTGGGGAAAAGGGAAGAGAGAGGCTCCGCTGCCGCTGTTTTCCACATCTGCCAGCGAGGCTTGAAAAGTGACATCGGGCGACCAGAATGACCGACGGGCCGCCAGCAGAGCTCTCTGCTGAGCGGCAATGGAGGCGTCCAGCCGGCGCAGCTCCGGCGAGGCGGCCAACCCTTCGTCGACCAGGAACCTGCGGAAATGGCGAAAAGCCTCCTGATTATTGATGTAGCTGAAGAATCGCGGCTGGCTGGTCAAGAGCTCGACATTGTCGAGCGCTGTCTCGCGGGTTACAAAGGGCTCCTCCAGAGGACGGTTGAGCAGCCGGTTGAGCTGGATTTCGGACTGGTTGCGCAGGGCCGAGCTTTCGATTACATCGCGGCGGTCATTGGCGATCTGGCTTGCCCAGCGCAGTACGTCGGCGATCCCCGAATGGCCCAGCTGCTGGCGGACTCGGGCCAGTTCCAGGTTGGCTCGGGTCAGCTCGAGGTTCTTGCGCCGGATCTCTTCCACCGTTTCGGCGATCAGCACATTGAGGTAGGCGGTGGCTGCTTCCTGCACGATGTCCAGGCGTAGCTGCTCGCGCTCCTCCACGCGGCCGCGCTGCACTTCTTCATTGATTCGGACGTTGGCCCGCACCGAGTCGGAATAGAGGATCTGGGTCAGCGTCAGCGAGTTGTTGATGCCGGCTTGGCCCACCGTCGGCGAGGCGTCGGCCCGGTCATCGTCGATGAAGGTGGTGAGCGAAGCGGCGTCCACTGCCGGGTAGTAAAGAGCGCGCGCTTGCCGCACCTCCTGCCGGCCGGCCGCCACCAAACGGTCGCTGACGGCCAAATCGAGGTTGGCACTGACGGCTTCTTCGACGGCGGACAGCAGCGTCAGTTTGCGGGCGGTCTGGGTCCGGACGTCCTGGATCAATTCAGCCTCGGTCAAGAGGGCAAAACTGGGAAAGACCCCGACGGCCTTTGCGGTGGCCATGTTGATGGTCAGGCGCTGCCTTCGCTTGAAGCCGACCGGAAGCTTCCCCGGATCCTCTCCCAGCAAGATTCGCTGAATGTTCAGCGCCACCCGCCGGGCCAACTTCCCGATATCCGTATCCAACGCCAATGCCGCCATGATCCCTTTTTCCACCGCGCTTCGTCCCCAAAGCGAAAAGGTGGGGATCTGGTGCTCTATCAGGTAGTCGATCCCTCTGCGGTTCTCTTGGGCGGAGAGCTGAAGCAAGGGCGCCAGGTAGGCCGCCTCGATTTGATCCACACGGCCCTGCAGGGCATCCACCAGCGAGTCCTCCACTTCGATGATCTCGTAGTCGAGCTCCATGTCCAAGGCTGCCTGGTGCAGGTTTTGGCGCAGTTCGGGAAGCGCGGTCAAGATGACCCGATTGACAACGAAGCTGATCTTCTCGAAGGGCACAATCTCCAGGTAGGCCCGCAGCTCCTGGGCGATGTCGGTGGAAATGCTGATATAGCTCAGGTTGTGCACTCCGCTAACGAACTCGCGAACCGTCACGCCCCTCTGCTGGGTTTCGAGCACCTGGGAAGGGACGCCCAGCAGATCGGCCGCAACGATCCAGGGTGCGACGACCGGCTTGGGCAGGTCGCTGCGGGTGGCCACCAGGGTGGAGGCGATGACGCCCGAGGCAAGCACGATGTCCACCTCCGGGTCATCGAGCTGCCGATTCAGGGCATTTTGGATGGACGATCCGGTCCAGTCTCCAACCAGGTACTTTTCCTCGGGCAGCCGAACGTCCCATCGGCTTTGCAGCAACTGCAGGATGGCATTTTCAAACTCAGCCCGAATCGATTCGTTCTCGGACCAGGGACCGTCCAATACGACTCCGATGACAACCTGCGGGCGCTCCTGCTGCTGGAGCGGCGCATGCGAAGCCAAAAGTGCGGCGGACATCCAGATCAGCAGGCCGGCAAGACTGGCTGCAATGGCTTGGACGCCTGCCAGGCGAGGCCTACAGGGCGCTGCCAGCTTTTCGCTCATGGAGGTGACTCCGTTTGATCAGATATTGAGGTTCCCTTCGTGACAG
>JANQFM010000754.1 GCA_028277865.1 Acidobacteriota bacterium | reverse complement strand
TCCAGGGCTGAAGCCCTTCCTGGCTGATCTGGTCGGGAAAACGGCCGGGGTCGGCGGCCGCTGCAAATGCCTCGGCGGTCAGGCGGGCCGAGGCCTGGTGGTGCTGGCCGCCGCCTTCGCCATCAGGAGACATGCTCAGGATGACCTGGGGCCGAAAATGCCGGATCACCCGCACCACATCTCCCAGAATCTCTTCGCGTCCCCACTTCTGGAAGGTTTCTTCGACGCTGAATGAATATCCGAACTCGTAAGCGCGGGTGAAAAACTGCTCAGCGCCATCGTAACGGTGCACGGCGAGCAATTCTTCGGAGCGCAGCACGCCGATGGCTTCAAACAGCTCCGGCCCGATCTCATTCTGCCCACCGTCGCCCCGAGTCAAGGTGAGCAAACCGGTACGAAGCCCCATCCCCCGGCTCAGCTTGACCAGGACACCGTTGTTCTCGTCATCAGGATGGGCCGTGATGTATAGCACAGACCCTGTGACCCCCAGCTTGCGCAGCGCCAGCCCAAGCCCCGTCACCCCCTGATCCTCTTCCAGGGGCTGCAATTGCCCCCAGGCCGGTGCGCAGACAAAGGCGGAAATAAGAAACCCAGTCAAGATCCTCAATCCGGCATTCCAAATCATCTTCATCCTTTGCGTCCTCTGTGTCATGGCGCCAAGCCCGGCCTAGATCGCCCCAAAATACTCATGGTCATATTCGACTCGGGTGATCCATTCACGGCGGGGAAATGAGAAGTATCGGGGCGACATCAGGTAGCTGAAAGGAGGGCAAACCAGGCACCAAGCCATCAGGCTGGTCAGCAGCAGCAACTTCCAGATCTCCATCCACGCTCCTCCCGGGGCCAGACTTATCTTACAACTTTGGCAACTGTGCAGCTCAGTCCGCGCGAATTCTCTTTGGTGAAATCTCCCCAAAGCTCCGCGGGCCTTGGAACCACTGCTGAGAAGCGGCCAAATCGTCCGAAATGCTGATTGCCAATCCCTCTCGCAACGACTCCCAGCAGAAAGTTTTCCACAGGATTTCCGACCTGCCTGTGGATTCTTTAGGATCATCAGTGCTCAATCCAGCCTGCAATAGGCCGTTCAGGCACGCATCCAGCTTGCATCTTTACTGTGCAATCAGGGATCCAAGGAATTCACGCTTGCTTCATCTTCGCTTTACGCTAGACTGCTCGCGTCCCAAGAGGTGGAGGTAGGGAAAGCCAATCCAGAGCGGGGCGCAACCTGACCTGAGGCGCGATTCACTCCTGGCGAAGCCGGAGTCGAGGGGCTCAGGGAGGGACAGTCGAGGGTTCAGCCCTCCTGACTGGGATCTGGTCAAAACCGAGTTTAAAAACAATCCTGCGGCTTGGAAGCATGACCAGATGGCCAGAGGCCGGTTCCGGCTCTGAGATCGCCTCTGATGGTGGAAGGGGCTTCTTCGTTCGGGATCCTGGGGCGTGGCCTGGGTGAACGCCAGGAAGGGGTGCTCTGCACCGCCGTTAGGATGCCCGATGCTTGCCAGGCAGGTTGCTGTCTCTTCGGAGAGGGAGGCTTGTCGGGTGGAGTATGGGATCCGCTTGAAAGACGCGGTTGGGGCTGCCAGTCAGTTCCGGCGTCTTTCAACTGCACAGGGGAGGCTCAAGTCCTTCGACATCGCTTGGGACATTTTTGTCTCTTCCTCAAGCCATCCGCCTCTTAATCCTGAGCGGCCTGCTTAATTGTTGCCTCGATTCAACTCGCTCGACTATACTGAGTTTCCATTCTGCGCCGGAGTGGCGGAATTGGCAGACGCACCAGACTCAAAATCTGGCGGGATTTACTTCCCGTGGGGGTTCGACTCCCCCCTCCGGCACCAATGTTTTCAATAGGTTAGAGCGATTCCCGCCGCCCTGATTTCCCGAGTCCGATTTCGAGTGTATCCAGTTTGTATCCACCTGCGAATCGGCCTCTTCGCCCGATCGGCGCCACTGGTCGCTCTCTTTTCGCTGTGCTTCAAGCACTGAGCGGACCGCGTGGCTACGGACGTAGTGGACGTATCGCATGGTGGTCTGGATGTGAGCATGCCCGAGCAGCTCCTTGACGGTGTTCACGTCGACGCCGTTGATGAGCCACTGCGTGGCCCGAAAGTGACGCAGTCCGTGAAGGCCGACCCAGTCGAGTCCTACTCGGGCTCGGCCGCGCTGGAAGGGATCACGAGGATCGCTCCAGACCTTCCTGCGCCGAGGATCGACGAACACCTGGGGGATGTCGAGGAACCGGACCAGCTTGCTCAACGACTCCATCGCCAGATCCGAGAGTGGAACGGATCGAACCTTGCCGCTCTTGGCCCGGCCGATCAGCACCACCCGCTCCTGCGGACGGATGTGACCCCACTCCAGACGAAGCCCCTCGGACTTTCGCATGCCCGTTTCCCCCAGAAGCGTCACGTACACGCCGATGACCGGGTCCTCCTCGGTCACGGCGTCGATCAGCTGGCGGTACTCGGGATAGCTCAGGATGCGAAGCGGCACCTGGACCTCCTTGAGCATGCGATAGCGCGTCAGCGGGTTGGCGTCCAGATACTCGCGCTCGACGGCCACCGTGAACATGTGGCGCAGCACCGCCACGCCTCGGTTGACCGTCGCCGGTGCCTTGCCCTCCTCCAGGCGCGTCTCCTTGAAGTAATCGGCGTCGCGCCGCTTGAAGTCGCGGAGCCGGATGTCACCCAGAAGACGGCAGATTGCGACAAGAGCTTGCTCTTTGAAGCCGGGCCGCCGGTTGTTGACGCGGCAGTAGCGAAGATAGTCCTGTGAGAATTCACTGATCGTCGGGTTGGAGTCGGAGTCGAGACAAGAACCATCGCCGCGCGCCAGCTCTCGCTGAACATCGCGCCACTCGCCCATGGCGATAGCGTAGTCGATTCTCGTCTCCAGTTGTTTGGCCACCGTACGGTTGGGCATGAAGCGCCGGAACCGGGTCCCGTCCGGCCATACCTTCGAAAGCACCAGCTTGTCTTGCCCACGGTGGCGCCA
>JANQFM010000751.1 GCA_028277865.1 Acidobacteriota bacterium | reverse complement strand
CGGCGCCACCTATTGCGTCATCGCCCCCGAGCATCACCTGATTCCCCACATCGTCTCAGAAGAGCAGAAGGAGGCGGTGGAAAACTACATCGAAGCGTCCAAAAAGAAGACTGAACAGGCCCGCACCGACCTGACGCGGCAAAAAACAGGCGTCCCTCTGGGGGTCGATGCCGTCAATCCGGCCACAGGCAAGCCGATCCCCATTTGGACGGCCGATTACGTGCTGCTCAGCTACGGCACCGGCGCCATCATGGCCGTCCCCGGCCACGACGAACGCGACCATGAGTTCGCCCGCCAGTACGGCCTGCCCATCGTCGAAGTGGTCAGCGGCGGCGCCAGGCCCATCCAGGAGGAAGCTCACACAGGCGGCGGCACCTTGGTCAACTCCGGATTCCTGGACGGGCTGGAGGTGGGGCCGGCCAAGCAGCGCATGACCGAGTGGCTGGAATCCAGGAAGCTGGGACGGCCCAAGGTGCAGTACCGCCTGCGCGACTGGCTCTTTTCGCGTCAGCGCTACTGGGGCGAGCCCTTCCCCATGCTCCACATGGAGGACGGTACCACTATTCCCATGCCCGAGGACGAGCTTCCGCTGGAGCTGCCCCCCGTGGACGAGTACCGACCCACGCCGGACGGGCGCCCTCCCCTGGCCCGGGCGGGCGAAGAATGGCTGGAGGTCACCCTGCCCGATGGGCGGAAGGCCCGCCGCGAGACCAACACCATGCCCCAGTGGGCCGGATCCTGCTGGTACTACCTGCGCTACCTGGATCCTCACAACAGCCAGCAAGGCTGGTCGCAGCAGGCCGAAAAATACTGGATGCCGGTGGATCTTTACATCGGAGGGGTCGAGCACGCCGTGCTGCACCTGCTCTACGCCCGCTTCTGGCACAAGGTGCTCTACGACTGCGGTTACGTCCACACCAAGGAGCCCTTTCAAAGGCTGTTCAACCAGGGAATGATCCTGGCCTACAGCTACCGCGACGAAAAGGGCAAGTACCACCACCCTCACGATGTGGAGGAAAAGGACGGTGAGCACCGGCTCAAGCAGACGGGCGAAAGGATCGAAACCCAGATCGAGAAGATGTCCAAGTCCAAGCTCAACGTGGCCAACCCGGACGAGGTCATCGCCCAGTACGGCGCTGATTCGATGCGCCTTTACGAACTGTTCATGGGTCCGCTGGAGCTGACCAAGCCCTGGCAAACCGAGGGAGTGGAAGGGGTCCATCGCTTTTTGCACCGTGTTTGGCGGCTGGTGGTCAATGAACAGGACGGCAGCCTGTCCGAGAGCATCAGCCGGGATGCAGGAGACAGTCAGGCCGGGTTGTGGAAAACGCTGCATCAGACCATCAAGAAGGTCCACGACGATACCTCGAACCTGCGTTTCAACACCGCCATCGCCCAGATGATGATCTTCGTCAACCAGGCCACGGTGGCCAACAACCTGCCTCGGGAAACCCTGGGGGCCTTTTTGTGCCTGCTCTCCCCCTACGCACCCCACATCGCCGAGGAGCTGTGGCAGCGGCTCGGGCTGACGGGCCTGGCTTGCCAACAGCCGTGGCCGGGCTACGACGAGGAACTGATCCGCGAAAAAATGGTCTCCATCGCCCTGCAGGTCAACGGCAAACGCCGCGACGAACTGGAAGTCCCCGTCGATGCCGGCAAGGATCGGCTGGAGGAACTGGCACTGGAATCGGAAAAGGTGCAAAAGCACCTGGAAGGAAAGACCCCCCGACGGGTCATCGTAGTCCCCGGGCGGCTCGTGAACGTGGTGGTGTAAAAAGTGGCTTCCTCTGTGTACTCCGTGGCTCTGTGGCTCTCCTCACATGGCGCGCAACGTTTTCGGTGATTCAAGCGTCACGGTAACTGATGCTTTTCGAATCGCGTCAACGACTGGAGTCCGACCGCAAGCAATATAATCGCAGGCGCTTTCTCAGCTTTGCCTTGCTGGCTGCAGGCGGTTACGCCGGATACCGGTGGCTGCGCGACCGTCCCAAGCCGATTGCTCAGCGCGAAGTCCGCTATCTGACGCCCCAATCCGAGTTTTACAGCGTTTCGATCTACCCCGGATACCGTCCCCGCCTGGACATCGATGAGTGGAGGCTGAACTTCTGCGCTCCGCAGGGCCGGGAATTCTCGCTCAGTTACGCGCAACTCCTTCAGATGGATTCCCGGCGCGTTCACAAGACCTTCATTTGCATTGAAAACCCTGTCGGCGGAAGGGCCATCGGCAACGCCGAGTGGACGGTTACGCCGCTGGCACCTCTGTTGGAAGAGATTCTGCCCAGGGACCGGCAGGGATTGCGGGTGGTTTTTCGCGCCCTGGACGGCTTTTACAGCAGCGTACCGCTGGCCACCGCCCTCGACGAGCGAGCCTTCATCGCCTATGAAATGAACGGCTGCCCGCTGCCCCGCGACCATGGCTTTCCGGCCCGAGCCCTGCTGCCCGGCAAGTACGGCATGAAGCAGGCCAAATGGCTGCAAAGCATTGAAGTGACTTCGGATTGGGTGCGGGGATATTGGGAGAATCAGGGCTGGTCCTACGATTGCGACATCCGCATGACGTCGCGTATCGACTCCTGCCTTCCGGCGCCGGACGGCCGATACCGCGTTTCGGGCATCGCCCTCTGCGGCGCCCGTGCGGTAGGGCAAGTAGAAGTCAGCATCGACGGCGGATCGAGCTGGCAAGAGGCTCCACTCACCAGCCCCGCCCGTCCCGACGCCTGGAGCACCTGGGACTTCCTCTTCAAGCCCGTCCGAGGCGGGGAGCTCCTGCTCATCAGCCGCGTCCAGGACGCCTCGGGAAAACGTCAGGAAGAAGGCTACACAGGAAGCTTCCCCAGCGGTTCGACAGGTTTGCACCGGGTTTTGGTGCAGCTTTGACCTCCCTCCCCCAGAAAATTTGTGCACCCTGGCATCGCATCCGCCACCCAGGCTTGAGAGCAAGCACGCTTCACTTGATCTACAATTCCAGCAATGGCCCGCCACGACGAATACGATCTTGTGGTCCGATCCGGCAGCGTTGTGCTGCAGGATGGCCTCCGCAACGCGGACATCGGGATTCGGGCTGGACGCATCGCGGCTGTTGAAGAGGGACTGACCAACGCCAAACAGGTCATCGACGCTTCCGGCAAGCTGGTCCTTCCCGGCTGCATCGATCCCCACACCCACATGGGGATCCCCATCAAGGACACTTGGTCGGCTGACGATTTCAGCTCGGGGTCGGTGGCCGCTGCTTTCGGTGGCACCACCACAGTCTTCGACTTCACCGTCCAGGATCCGGGCCAAACTTTGCAGGCCTCAATAACGACCCGATTGGGCAGGGCGCAAGGCAAAAGCCAGGTGGACTTCGGACTCCACGTCAACATCACCGACCAGCCGACCGAGCACCTGGCGGAGATCTCTTCGCTTATTGAAAAAGGCTTCAACAGATTCAAAGCCTTCACCACCTATAAAGAGCAGGGCATGATGATGGAGTGGCCCGACCTGCGCCGGGTGATGGAAACGATCGGAGCCCAGGGCGGGCTGCTGCTGCTGCACTGCGAAGACAACAACTCGGTGAGCAGCCTGACCGCACGCCACCAAATCGCCGGGCACAAGGCACCCATCTATCACGCCCGCAGCCGCACTGCCGAAGCCGAGGCTTTGGCCATCGAGAAGGCGGCGCAAATAGCCGGCCAATCAGGCACCAGGCTTTACATCGTGCATATCAGCAGCAAGCTGGGCCTGCAAGCCGCGCTGCGGGCGCGTCGACAGGGCGTGGAGATCTACTTGGAAACCTGTCCGCAATACCTGGTGCTGGACGAAAGCAAATACCTGGGAAAGAACGGCCATTACTGGATCGCCACGCCGCCCTTACGCCGTCCCGAAGACAGCCAGGCTCTTTGGGAGGCGGTCCAGGACGGCAGCATCGACACCATCGGCACCGACCACTGCCCCTTCACAAAGGCCCAGAAAGACCGTCACGGCGGAGCCTTCGACCTGACCCCCAACGGGATTCCCGGTGTGGAAAACCGCCTGGCCATCCTTTACACCTGGGGCGTCTGCCAAGGGAGGATTTCCCTGCACCGTATGATCGAATTGCTGTGTGGAAACGTGGCCCGCATCTTCGCTATCGATGACCGCAAGGGTTCGATCGCCGTGGGCAAGGACGCCGACTTGGTGGTTTGGGATCCGGCGCCGTCCAGCTTGATGACCGCCGCCGACATGCACGGCAATGCCGACTTCACCCCCTACCAGGGAATTCCCCAGTCGGGCGGGCTCGACTGCACGATCCTGCGGGGACAGCCGCTGGTTCGGAATGGCGCTTTTGTCGGGAATGAGGTGCGGGGCAATCTGGTGCTGGGCACCGAGTAGAGCCGATTCAATTCCCAGAGTGTCACAGGCAACCCTACCCGTGATCTGCCCCGGGGACTGGCAGGGTTTCATTTCGCTTATTTTCCCTGAAGGGGATAGATCCGCCAGCCCAGGATGCAGCCTTCGGCGAGAAACGAGGTGAGGCGGAACCCTCAGAGAAGAATCAGAAAAAGCCCTCTGATCTCTGTGCCTCGGTGTCTCTGTGGCTTCCCGTCTCCGGTCCGAGGCGCTGCCTCGCCAGTGTTCTGGCGCGGCGCGAATCCTCAGCCAAGCTCCTTCAAAATCGGGGTACAGACACGGGGGTTGCCGAATTCACCGCCGCCTGTCTGAATGCCGCAGTGATGATCCTGGCAAGTCTCATCCCCCTCGCAGGTGGCCCCGCAGCAATCGGGGATCACGGTGGTGCAGGGACAGCTTTCCATGCAGGTCGGCGCAAGGGTGGTGATGCACAGGTTGTCGTCCGTGTTGATGAACCCTTGGACAGTCCCTGATCCCTTGCTCTCCGGGCTGGTGTCGAATGATTCAACCTGAATCTGTTCCAGGTCCAGGCGCATTTTCTTCATGACTCCCCCTTTGCAATCGGTTTTCAATAATCAATAGGATTATACTGTCTGGAAATACGATTGGAAGCCTCGGACCGGAAAATCTTGAGCCGCCAAGTGGATCCGTCTGAGCTTCGTAGGTGGAAGCTGCCTACCATACCGTTTCAACATGCGGATAATCGATGATCTTCCGGTCGGCGGTGATGAGTGACAGATGATGCTGCCGGCATGAAGCCACCAGGATTCTGTCCATCGGATCGGAGTGGAAGGCACCAGGCAGTGAGTAGGCTTCTTCGATGATCGGGAGGTCCACCGGCAACTCCTGCCATC
Organism: Acidobacteriota bacterium; assembly: GCA_028277865.1. GTDB lineage: Bacteria > Acidobacteriota > UBA6911 > RPQK01 > DATIPO01 > JANQFM01. Next base: position 602 of record JANQFM010000751.1, on the reverse strand, counting down.
TGTTCATTTCGACATAGTGTCGAAACCAAAGCTTCCAGTGCCGGTCGATCCTGATTCGTTTCCGCTCCTGGGCGCAGGCAACCTCGGCGCAGCTGACAGGCGAATAACTGACTTCGGTATCTGAATTCCCCAACATTGATCGGGCGGTGACAGAGAGCTTGTCCGGTTGAGAGATGGCCCAGATAATTACGCAGGTGTCAAGAAGAACCTTCATGGCTGCCCGTGTTCAACATTCCCCAGTCTTGGGAAGGAATCATTGGTTCGGTAAGGTCAGAGAGGATCTCGACGCTGCCCAGTCCGCAACCGAGCTGAGTTCGGTTGGGCTGCTTGCGCCGAAGGGGGACAACTCGGGCGACCGGAAGATTGCGTTTGCGCACCTCGACCTCTTCGCCGCGCTCGACGATGCTGAGGTATTTGCTGAGGCGACTTTTTAGCTCCGCTACATTGACTACCTTCATGACCATATAGTAGCACAGGCAGTTGACTATACGGAGCAGGAAGCAGCTAGGCCGCTAGGGTTTCAGGGTTCTTCACGATTGAGTCAAATCTGGCTGCGAGGGGTCCGGCGGCGGTCAGGGGTTCCGGGTTCCGGGCTCCAGGTC
>JANQFM010000740.1 GCA_028277865.1 Acidobacteriota bacterium | reverse complement strand
GGGCTGGCTGGGCTGCCCCTTGCTGAAGTCGAAAAGCAGGCCATCATCCAGACCCTGGAGCTGTGCAAAGGCAACAAGTCCGAAGCCGCCCGCCGGCTGGGAATCAGCGAAAAAAGCATCTACAACAAGAGCAAGCGGCTGGGAATCAGGATCTGAGGTGGAGGCCGAGGCCCGCACAATGGCAACTGCCGACTCTTGTGACGTCAGCTAATGGCCAAGACCAGGCAGTCGGATTCGCTGAGCAGGGCTTGCAGGTGTTCCTGGCTGGAGAGCTGACGACCCACCGGGAAGAGGATCAGGCGGCAGCCGCGGCGGCTCACCGAACGGGCCAGTTGCTGCGCATTGAGTTCTCCCAGCCACTCGATTCTCAGGTCAAGGTCGGCACTTCTTTTCAGTTGGCGGATTTCTTCCAGCAGTTTTTCCCGCATCTCGGCCTTTCCGGTCAGAAAGACGCTCAGCGGTGAATGGTTGGCCCTGGAGAGCTGAGCAGCCAATTGCAGGGCTTCACGGCCGACTTCAGATCCTTCGTAGACGGCTGCCACAGTGGGCCGGACCTCCTGGCGCGGCCCCATCAGCAAGGTGCGCACTCGGGGACGTGAAAGCAGCGTTTGGGCGGTCTTGCCCATGAGGGAGCGGCTGCGAAGCGACCAACCGAGCCGGCCCAGGGTCACCAGGTCGGCCTCAGTGGCGGCATGCAGGATTTCTTCGCTCACCGTCCCCCGCGTCACTCGAAAAGTCCAAGGGATGCCGAGGCGATCGGCGATTTGGGCCAGCTCTCGTTGTGCACGGCGGGCCTGGGCGCGCATTTGCGCCTCCAGTTCCCGGTCTTCCAGCCTCTGAACGGTAAGGGTCATCAAGTCGGCTTGGTGGGCCAGCGGCGAACGCGAAAGCTCGACAAGCTTGACGTCTTCAACGAAAATCCCGGCCAGCTCGGCCTGCAGGATCCCGGCCAGTTCGCCGGCCGTCCGAGCCGCCGCCAAACTGTCTGCCGAGGCATCCACCGCCACCAGGATGCGTCGGATGTTCAGGCGTTCCTTCATGGTTCCTCCGAACCCTCGATTGCCGACTGCTTGTCAGGGCCGGCCGATGGAGAGGCGAATTCCCGGTGGACCTCCGACAGCTGGATGAGGCGGTCTTCGACCAGGGCGTTCAAAGTCCCTTCAGGGAACTGGCCCGACCCGTCGCGTTCCCCCGCCTTCATCCCGGTCAGAACCTCGATCCCCTCATCCACAGTCTGGACGGAATAGAGGTGGAATTGACCTGCCTCGACCGCTTCCCGAACATCGCTGCGCAGCATCAGGTGCTTGACGTTGGAAGCCGGGATCAGAACCCCCTGATCGCCTTTCAGCCCCCGGGCCCGGCAGAGGTCGAAAAACCCTTCCACCTTCTCGTTGACTCCTCCGATGGCCTGGACCTCTCCTCTTTGGTTGACCGAGCCGGTGACAGCCAGGGACTGCTTGAGGGGAACCTCCGAAATGGCCGACAAAAGGGCGTACAGCTCGGCCGAAGAAGCGCTGTCCCCATCGATCTCGCTGTAGGACTGCTCGAACACCAGGCTGGCGGACAGCGACAGGGGGAGATCGGGGACGTAATGGGCGCCCAGGTATCCGGAGAGGACCAGCACCCCCTTGGAGTGAAAGGGGCCCGACAGTTCCACTTCACGCTCGATATCGATCACTTCGCCCTTGCCCAGGCGGACCCGGGCCGTGATGCGGCTGGGGCGCCCAAAAGCGAAGTCTCCCAGCTGCAGTACCGAAAGCCCGTTGACTTGGCCGACAACGGCGCCATCGCTGTCCACCAGGATGTTGCGTCGCAGAATCTCCTCCTGCAGGAGCTGACGAACCCGGTCGGAACGGAAGATGCGGGCGTCGATAGCCTGCTGGACGTCCGCTTCGGCGATCATCCCTCGGTCGTTCTTGGACGCCCAGTAGTCAGCTTCCCGCAGCAGGTCGAGGACACGCGCGACATACAGAGGCAGCTTTTCAGTGTCTTCGAGCATTCGGGAGCCGTGTTCGATGACCCGTGCCACCGCGGCCCTGTCACAGGCCTTCAGCCCGTCCTGCTCCACCAGCTTGGCGATCAGGCGGGCATATTGCATCTGGCTGTCCGGCGTCCGGTCCATGCGTTCGCTGAAGTCTGCCGCCACCTTGAACAGCTCGTTGAAATCCTCGTCGTACCAGGAGAGAAGGTAATAAAGCATTGGGGCGCCGATCAGGACGATCTTCATCGAAAGGGGCAGCGGCTCCGGCTCCAAGGAATAGGTGCTGACCAGGCTGAGCGCCTGCCCCAGCGACTCGACTTTGACCTCCTTGGACTGCAGCACCCGCTTGAGCCCCTCGTAGGCATAGGGCTGCATGAGCAGCTTTTGGGCGTCCAAGAGCAGGTAGCCCCCGTTGGCGCGGTGCAAAGCGCCCGGCTTGATGAGGCTGAAATCGGTGATCACCGCACCCAGGTGGGGAATGTGCTCCACCCGCCCCACCAGGTTCTGGTAAGTGGGATTGTCTTCGTAGACGACCGGCGCACCCTTGGAGGCGCTGTGATCCACCAGCAAGTTGACGCGATATTGACGCAGGAACGGCCGCTCCAGTGCTTGGCCCGCCGCGAGGTTTTGCAAGGCTTGCTTGACCTGGTCATCTTCGCGGGCCACGAAGCTGATGGCGTTTTCCTGGATGTGTTGCTGGGCGGCCAGTAAATAGCTGACCACGTCATCCAGCCCCTGATACTTCTCCAGCAGTTCCTCGATCAGAGGCCCGATGGTCAGCCGGGTGACCTCCAGGTTCAGCTCGCGAACCTGTTGCTGGGTGGCCCGCTGCCAGCGCGGGAACTTCCTGAACATGCGCCGCAATTCACTTTGAAACCGGTCGATGCTCTTGTCCAGCTTCTCCTTTTCTTCGTCCGACAGCTTGCCCAGCTCTTCCGGCGAGAGGACTTCATCGTCCTTGATAGGCGCAAAAATGATCCCCATGGGTGTCCGAAGCAGGGCCAGACCCTGTTTGGCGGCCAATTCACCCAGCTGTGAGAAGGCTTTTTGCTGTCGCTCGTTGAAGCTCTGTTCGATGACGTGCTTGCGGGTCTGGTACTGCTCGCTCTCAAATGCGGCCCTGAGGGCAGAAGTGACCTCGTCCACCAGTTTCTTCATGTCATCGCGCAGCTCGCATCCTTTGCCCGGAGGCATCTGCAGCAGGCGCGGCTTGTGGCCTTCCTCGAAATTGTTGACGTAGCAAAGATCCGGCGCAGAAGGGCGCGGAGCCGCTCTTTCCTTCAAGAACTGCCTCAAGGCCGAGTGTTTTCCCGTGCCGGGCGGGCCGAGAGCGAAAACGTTGAAGCCGTCGTGTTCCATCTCGATCCCCAATTCGGCGGCCGCCAAAGCCCGCGGTTGCCCAAGGATGCCCTCCAATGGCTTCAAATCGGACGTGCTCTTGAAATCAAGCTGCTCGGGATCGCAACGGTTGTAGAGGTCTTGGATCTCCAGCTTTTTCATCGTCACCTGAGCGTTCCTCCGGTTGGGGCGAAAGGGGTGTGTCACTGGGCTGAAGATGGTCTGTCCAGGTCGACCCTGACGGGTCCAGCGACTTCAAATTCAGTGTAGCACGTGGCTCGTTCTGGGCTGGAACGTCGGTTGCCAGTCAGAGAGAGTATCGTCCAAGGTCAAGCAGGAGGAGACAGGAGACAGGAGACAGGAGTCAGGGGTCGGGAGTCAGGGGTCGGGAGTCAGGGGTCGGGAGTCAGGAATAAGGGCGAAAGGGATCCAGAGTCCAATAGGTTCGCCTCACTTCCCCTCTTGCGTCTCTGCGCCTCTGCGTGACCAAGGTCCAAGATCCAGGTCCAAGGTCCAAGGTCCAAGGTCCAAGGTCCAAGGTGTACCATCTTCTTGCTGCCAACTGCCAACTGCCAACTGCCAACTGCCAACTGCCAACTGCCAACTGCCAACTGCCAACTGCCAACTGCCAACTGCCAACTGCCAGCCTCCTCGTATCCTCAGACATGCTCCAGGCTGGGATCGTCGCGGATGGAGGGGATTTGGCGGCCCAGGTAGGGTGCAGGCGGCAAGTCGTGCCAGGAGCGCAGCAGGTGGTAGGCGCAGGAAGTGAGCAAACGAGCGGACTCGACCGCTTCTTTCCAGCCAGTGCGGCGGATTTCTTCGATCGTTTGGCGGTCGGGGAGCCTTCCGAAGTCCCAGGCTGCACAAAGACGCACCAGGAAATCGACCCGGTCGGACAAATTGTCTAGTTTTGAGGGCACTGCTCGGTCGGGGTAAAGAGCCCCGTCAACCTGGAATGGCATTCAAGAACTCCTTCCCAAACCATCGGCGTAACGCTTGAGCCTCGGCCCGTCGAGCCGGATCCCGGATGTTGTCCAAGGGCCGGTGATGAACGATTCTTTCCAGATGAGTTTGTACGGCCAGATTGGCGCGATGGAGGTCGGTATCGCTGCCCGCTGAGGCTTCATCGCAACTTAGGATACCAGGAGCCTCGACAGTGCCGTGGTTCAGCGTTGCAGGGTGAAATCGGAGAGATCTGTGCTGAGGCGGTCGATGGCCTCCTCGAGTTGATCACGCAGCCCCTGATCCAGTCCTGACAGCCCGCCGCGCAGCGTCCGGTCCAGGAAATCCCGGATCTGGCCGGACAGCTTGGAGGAACGGGAACGGAAGCGGATCGAGCTATCCTCAACCTGTAGCGAGAATCTTTCGGAGAGGATCTCTGCGGCCAGGTCGCCGGCTTGCTCTGTGATGCGCAGCCAGGCTTGGGAGGCATCGCGCAGGTCGGTTTGACTCAGCTCCTGCAAGACCTTTTCGCGGATGGAGTCGCGCAGTTGCTGGCGAACTTCATGCAGTCGCTCCCGCTCTTGCTCAAGGTGGTGCAGCTCCTGGGCCAGCTCATCGCGCAGGCGTGCGTTCTGCTCCTGCAGCCGCCGCATTTCGTCCTGCAGACGGGCCATATCTCGTTCACGCAACTCCTGTGTCTCCTGCAAAGCGTGCTTTACTTCGGCTCGCGAACGTTCAAGCTCCTCTTGAATCCGGCGCATCTCTTGTTCACCCATGGCCCGGGTCTGCCTCAAGGCCTTCTCCAGTTCTCGCTGCGCCTCCTCCAGATGACGGCGGTTTTCCTGCTGTGCTTGTGCGACGGCATCTTCCGCTTCGCGCATGGCCTGCCGCATTTCCAGGCGGCTTCTCTCCATCTCCTCCCGCGCCTGGGCCTGAGCCACTCGTACGCCTTCCATCTCCCAGTGCACGCGCTCGCGGTCATGGTCCAGGCGTCGCAGGGTCTGCAAAGCCTCCTCAAGCAGTTCCTCTGCTTGGGCAGCGGAGTCGGACTTCCGGCCATTGACGAATAAGCTCCGAGTCAGGCCGCCGGCGGCATTGGGCTCGATCTCCAAACGACGCCTTCCTTCGGGGCCGCGCCGAACGATTTCGAAATAGCCCCCGGGGTCGATGCCGGTCAGTTCGTAGTCGGAATTGATTCGGACCCCTTCCATGTGGATATTCAGGCGTGTGTCCTTGTTGCTTTGGCTGATGTTGCCGCTGCGGCTGCCCTCCGAGCCGGCCGACGAGCGGGTCGAGTCGCTCTGCGCCACCGCTTGGGAGCCCTGTGAAGCCGAGGAGGCCGATTGCAATTCGGACGGTGCGCTCAAGGTCGGCGAAAGCGCTGCCAGGGGGGCGGCCATCAGCGTGACCAGCAGGGTCGCTCCGATGAGTGCCCGCGGCGAAGCTCCGGCCCGAATGCGCTGCGGATCCAGGATGGCCAGCAGGCGTCCCTCCAACTGCGAGCGCCTGGCCATGGCCAAAGCAGGCGCCTTGCCGGGAGAGTGCATGCGGCGGGCCAGGTTGAGCAGATGACGGGCGTACTCGGAGGGGCGGGTGCCCAGGCTCAGCACCAAATCATCGCAGGCTCCTTCGCGTTCCCGGCGCAGCTGGCGCGACGCGGCCCACACCAGAGGATTGAACCAGTAAAAGGCGCTGACCAGGGCCGTCAGATGCTGGATCAGGACATCGCGCCGACGCACGTGGGCCAGTTCGTGCAGCAGGACGATTTCTTTTTGATCGTCTGCCCAATCGAGGGCCTCTGCAGGCAAGAGTATGCCCGGGCGCCGAATTCCCCAGGTCAGCGGCATCTGTCGGCTGTGGCCCAAACGCAGTGCCGGCTCACGCGTCAGGCCCAGGCGACGGCTGAGCCGCCTCATCAGCGCCTGCCAGCCGGGATCGCGAAGCTCACGGCTGCGGGCGATTGCCCGGCGCAGCGCTGCATATCCTGCCACCCAACGCAGCACAAGGGCTGAGGCAACCAGCAGCCACAGGGCCAGCAACGCATGCGGCCGACTGAACAATCCGGAAAAAGACCAACTGGAAACAGGATAACTTCCCGGAATTGTTGGGGCTGAAAAGGCATTTAAGGCTGGATTGCCGGAGGGCTGGGAAGTTGAGGGGGAAGTGCCGACAGATCTCTGCTGAGTCGCCTGACCGTAGGCTGGCGCCTGCGGCCTCCAGTCTGCCGAAAGTCCGAGGTCCATCTCCCAGGCCGGCAGCAGCAGCGACCAGGCCGGCAAGGCGAGGAGGATGGCGAATGATGCCGCCCAGGCAAGGTGGCGCAGCGAGGCCGAGGAACGGCGCAACAGCAACGATGCCGCAAAGGCGGCTGCCAGGACAGCTGCCCCTTTCAGGGCAACCCACAAGAATTCGCTCAGGGCCGACTGCGATTGCAGAGATTCGAAAGCCAACAAATCCATCAGGCTGGTCATGATTTACCGTCCTTCCTGCCGCGCCTGTTCGATCAGGCGGGAAAGCCGTGCCAATTCGTCTTCGGAAAGCTCTTTTTTCTCCACCTCCAGCAGGGTGGCCACCAGTTCTTCAGCTGACCCGTCGAAAAAAGTCCGTACCAGGTGCTGCAAAGCCGTACGGCGTGCGCGGCCCCGTTCCAGGGTGGGCTGAAAAACGTAGCGCTGGCCGTCTTTGTGATGCTTGAGGTGCCCTTTTTCCTCCAGGATGCGCAAGGCCGCCCTGACAGCTGAATAGCTGGGCGGATCCTCCAGGGCCTCCTGCACTTCGATCGCCGTCGCCCGGCCTTTGCGGTAGATGATGTCCATGATCTGCCGCTCGCGCCGACTCAATTGAATGTGGGAGATTCGAGCCATCAATATCCTCCGCCGCACAGATGCTGAAAAATCAGCATGCTGAAAATCTAGCATCTGGCTCGGGGGGATGTCAAGGGCCAGCCCGGATTTCTGACGGTTGGTAGTCGCCTGGGAGTCTCTTTCTCTCTTGTTCCGGCTGCCGGTAATTGCGGCTATTGAGGCTTTCAGGCAGGCACTGCTGGCTTAAAAAGGCTTGTACAGTGCCAGATAGGCACCGGCAGAAGCCAGCATGAGAGCGCCCCACCAGTAAAGGGAAACGCTCTCAGGGCGGCGCCGAATCAGGGCGCTCATGACGGCCAGCAGCAGCCAGATGAGAATTTTTCCGAAGATCCAGCCCGGCCAGCCTAGCTGCAGGCGTGCGATGAGGCCGAATCCCGCCACCAGGGCTACCAGAAGCCCGATGCCGTTGGTGACCATGGCCAGTTTGTGCATGACGGATCTGCGCCCGGCATCAGCAATGCTGGCTGCCATCAA
>JANQFM010000719.1 GCA_028277865.1 Acidobacteriota bacterium | reverse complement strand
GGCAAGACGCCACCGTCGGGCCCGCCCCGGCGGAGCGAATGACTGAATGGCTAGGCCGCGAGCCAGCAACCTCATCGCGGCCACTGCGCATTTCCTCCCCTCCTTCGGGGCGGCACGCCGCCCCGAAGGAGGGGAGGAAATGCGCTATTCTCTGGTTCCACCGATTCTAGCTCTCCAGTCGTGGGCTCCGCCGGGACGGGCCCGGCGGCGGCCCAGAGAAGCTACTCGATTCGATTCCTCCCACGGGTTAACCGAATGCTGAGCAGCCCATGCGGCTCTTTCTCTTCATTCCTGAGATTGCGTACTTTGCGTCTTGGCGCGAAACTCCTTAGCCGCCGCACTGCGTGCGGGTATAGGCTGCGGCGGCGCTGATGTCTTCAACCCCTCGCTACGGCAACCCGCCATACCGTCAGGTCGGCGTCGCGTCGCCTGAAAGCAACAATGGTACCATCTCAAAAGAAGTCCTCCGAAAAGCCTCCAGGCCTCGTTTTTGCTTCTGGATCCGATGCATTCCCCCGAGGGGCAAATGGCGTCTGACTGGGTGATTTGCCCCACCCCAACGTTGATGCGAAAAAAGGACCATGCCGGTCCGTATTGGCGGAGTTCGCCAGCAATAGAGTCCTTTTTGGACCCACCTGTTGCCGGAACAAGCGGGCAGGGCAAGGTTGTCGGCGAGGCGCCTGCAGGCGCTTTCCGCAAACAGATTGGGAAAAACTCGAAAGCAACCACTGGTGGCACCTTTTTTGCTTTGTTGCGGAGATGTCAACTTTCAAAAGCCGGGCCGGTCGGAGGTTTGTTGCCGGTCCGGTAGGAACGCTTGGGATCAATCGCTCAGCGCGAAAGGTCTTTTCTATGGAATCGAGGTGGAAAATGCAACGCAATCGACTTTTGACAGGCATCTTCTTCACCGTGGTCGCGCTGACTTTGGTCTCGGCGGCTACGCTGAACCGCCTCAACGACTACTCCCCGTTTGACGAGAGGCACTACCTGACCTCGGAGCAAATCGCCTTTGTCCGGCCGGGCCTGCAGCTCGACGTTCAAGACGTGGCCATTGCCGATGACGGAACGGTTCAGGTGACCTTCACGGTGGCCGACGACCGGGGACTGCCGCTCGACTTGGACGGCATCTTCACCCCCGGCCCCATTCGGGCACGCTTCGTACTGGCCCGAATCCCCGCAGACCTCAATCACTGGGTGGCCTACACCACCAGATTGCAGACCAGCCCCATTACAAACGACTCGGCGGTCCAGGCTGCCAACGGCGGCGGCACCTTCGAAAAAATCGCCGACGGCAGCTACATTTTCACCTTTGACTTCAAGCTTCCCGCGGACTACGACCGCACTGCCACCCATGGCGTTGGGATTTACTCCGACCGAGATCTGGAGGAGTTCGGGCTGGGAGACCAGATCGACAATGACGTCTTCATGTTCATTCCCGACGGCAGCGAGGTGACCAAGATCCGCGATGTGACGCGTACGGCCGACTGCAACTCATGCCACGATCCGCTGGCCATCCACGGAGGATTCCGGCGCGACGTCGACCTTTGCGTCATGTGCCACTATCCCGACGTAATCGATCCCGACACCGGCAACACGGTGGACATGTCGGTGATGGTCCACAAGATCCACCGGGGCGCAGACCTTCCCAGCGTGCAAGCAGGAACCCCCTACCAGATCATCGGATTCCGCCAGAGCGTGCACGACTACTCTGAAGTGATCTTCCCTCAGGACATCCGCAACTGCGACAGCTGCCACGGACCGGATGCCACCCAGTCAATGGCCTACATCCTGCGGCCGACCAGGTCGTCCTGCGGATCCTGTCATGACGACATCAACTTCGCGACGGGCGAGAACCACGTGGGCGGACCTGCCATGTCGGACAACTTTTGCGCCAACTGCCACTTCCCCGAAGGCGAGTTCGAATTCGACTCCTCGGTCATCGGCGCCCACACCATCCCGGCCAACTCCCGCCAGCTGGAAGGGATCAACATCGAAATCACCGACGTGACCGGAACGGGGCCGGGAGAAAACCCGACCGTCTTCTTCAGCGTGCAGACAAACGACGGCGAACCCATCGCGCCCTCCAGCTTTCCCTTCTTCAACCTGCTGATCGCCGGCCCCACGGACGACTACAGTTTTCTGGCCAGCGAACGGGTCGTTGAAGCAGCGGTGCCGGCGGGCGAAGGATTCATGTACACCTTCGGCACCCCCATCCCGGCCGATGCCGAGGGAACCTTCGCGGTGGGTGCTGAGGCCTTCCGCAACGTGCCCCTCAATGCCGGCACGGTGGACGAGTTCTCCCATCGCGAGACGGCCGAGAACCCGGTCTTCTACTTCGGCGTCACCGATGCCGAGCCGTTGGCAAGGCGCGTCAGCGTCACAGACCAAAACTGCGAGAGCTGCCACGGAAACCTGGCCCTGCACGGAACCATTCGCCACAACGGCACCGACTACTGCCAGATGTGCCATCAGGTGGCGGCTGACGACTCGCCTTTCCGCGAGGAGGGCACACCGCGCACCATCGACCTCAAGTTCCTGATCCACCGCATCCACATGGGCGAAGAGCTGACCCGCGACTACACGGTCATCGGCTTCATGGGCTCGGTCCACAACTACAACAACGTGGTCTACCCCGGCGACCTGCGCAACTGCGTCAAGTGCCATGAAAACGACAGCTACCAGATTCCCTCTCAGGGGATCCTGCCCACGGTGGACGACAACGAGTTCTTCAGCCCCATCGCGCCCAATTCGGCGGCCTGCCTGGGCTGCCACGACAGCGCCGCAGCGGCGGCACATGCCTTCTTGAACATCGCGCCATTCGCCGAGGCCTGCGCAGCCTGTCATGGGCCCAATGCAGAATTCTCGGTGGCCCGGGTGCACTCGCGCTAAGAGAGAATCGGCAAGACGAACAGGATTCACAGGGTGAGGGAAGGGAAGAGAGCCATCCCTCACCCGGTCTCCTGTTCGCCTGTTGAAAGACAAGTACGATGAACAAGCGGATCCTTGCCACCACCGTCCTCTTTCTCTCGACTTTTGCCTGGGGGCTGCAGCAGCAGGGCTCCCAGCCCCCCGTTCCGCCTTCCGTGCCCGAGAAGGTCGGCGATGAGATGTGCCTGGTCTGCCACGACACCTACACCTCGGTCAAGCGGACGCCCCATGCTTCAGTCGAATGCGAGGCCTGCCACGGGGCGGGCAGCCTTCATGTCGAGGCGGGGGGCGGCATGGACCTCAGCTTCAAGAACAAGGACTTCAGTTGGGTGAAGGACCAATGCCAGGACTGTCATCGCCAGGCGCCTCACCTTTCCAACTTCTCCCGTTCCGCTCATGCACGCGCCATGGTCTCCTGCACCTCCTGCCACCAGGCCCACCCTGAGCAGGCACGGGCCGGGATGCTGACCCAGGCTCAAAAAGATCTTTGTGCCAGCTGCCACCAGGCCAGCGTCGCCCAGTTCCGCAAGCCCTTTCATCACCCTGTGATGGAAGGCGCCATGACCTGCTCCAGTTGCCACACGCCGCATAGTGAAGGCCAAAGGCGGGTGGCTTTCGGCACAGAGATAGAGTGTGCCTCTTGCCACACCGACAAAAAGGGGCCGTTCGTCTTCGAGCACGCCTCGCTCGAAGTCAACGGCTGCGAGATTTGCCACCAGCCTCATGGGTCGGTCAATCCCAAGATGTTGACCCGCAGCCAAGTGCGGCTGGTTTGCCTGAGGTGCCACAGCGCCTCGGCAGGAACGGCCGGATCGCAGCCCTTTGCCTTCCATGACCTGAGAAGCCCCCGATTTCGGGAGTGCACCGTCTGCCACCGGGCGATTCACGGGTCCAACGTCAGTTCCTCCTTCCTGAGATAAGAACAATGCGCAGCCATGTGATGCGATCCACTGCTCCGCTGACACTGCTCGTCCTGGCTCTCTGCTGTTCCGTCCCTGCCTGGGGGCAGGATAAACAGTACCGTTTCACACTCGATTTCGGGCACCGATGGGTCTTCAACCAGGGCGGCAACCAGGATCTTTACCGCAGCCAGCTCGACTACGGGGACGGCCCCAAGCTCTTCGGAGCCGATTTCTTCATGGCCTTCCCGGAAGGAAGCAACCGCTGGGCCGACCGTATCGAGTTGCGGATGAACAACTGGGGAGGGGAGCCCTACAACACGGCCCAGGCGGTGATCTCCAAGAACGGCGTTTACGAACTGCGCTTCAACTATCTCAACGCCCAGTACTTCAACTCGATCCCCAACTTTGCCAACCCCTTCTTCGAGGAGGGAAACTTTCAGTCCCAGCACCGATCCGACATTTCGCAACGTATTTTCAACCTCGAATTCACCCTCTGGCCGGGCCGTTCGCTGTCGCCTTACTTTGCCTACAACCGCAGCATCCGCCAGGGCCCCATCCGCACCACTTTGCGCAATGACGGCGACGAATTCCTCATCGGGGAGGATGCCCAGAGCAGTTCGGACGCCATCCGGGGAGGCATCCGCTGGAAAAGGGAGAAGTTCTCCCTCATGCTGGAGCAGGGAGTCCGCTGGTACGACGACAAGTCGAGCTTTTTTGCCTCCGGCTTTCAGGAAGGCAACTCGACGCGCCCCGTCCTGGGGGAGGATCTTTTTCTGGACGGCTACAGCGGGCAGAACGATTTCGAAGGGACCATCCCTTTCTCCTCCGGCATCATCACCTGGGAGCCGCTGCGGCAACTGGCCGTAAGGGCCAAGGTCTCCTACAGCCTGGCCGACATGGACCCGGCCTTCAGCGACTTGGCCTCGGGCAATTTCTTTCAGTTCCCCGGCCTGGCCATCTTCTACAACCAGGGGGGACGACAGGACCTTGGCCAGGTCAAAAGGCCCAGCCTGAACGGGGACTTCAGCGCCGAGTGGCAGCCCGCCGATTGGCTGCTCATCCAAGAGCGCTTCAACATCCGGCGCCTCGACGTCTCAGGCTCGCTTGCCACAAACCTCAGTTTTGCCGGAATCACCTCCTTGCTGGGTCCGGTTGAGGATCCGTTCAACCTGTCGGAGCTGGCCGACACCTTCCTGGCCAACGACCTGGAAAGCCAGGAGATCGTGGCCACCGTCTTCATCACGCCGCGCTTTTCCATCCGGGGAGGGCACCGATTCGAAAGCAAGAGCCTCATCCTGGAAGACCCCAGCAGCGGGACGGCCCGAACGGAGTTCGGCTGGGACCGCAACTCGTTGATCTTGGGCGGCGCCTTTCAGTTCAACTCGGCCAACCGCCTCTCGGTGGACTTCGAGTTGGGCCGCACCGACCAGCCGCCCATCTTCCGCACCGACTCGGTCGACTTCCAGCGCCTGCGCATCCTGGGCAAGCTTTCGCCCCGCCCTTCGCTGATCATCAGCGGCAACGCCTCGCTGTTCGACAACCGCAACGACCAGCCCGACATCGATTACGAATTCGATTCGCACGGATACGGCCTGCAGGTGTTGTGGGCGCCTTTCGACCGATTTTCCTGGACCGCCGAGTACGAGCGAACCGAGCTGAACAGCGACCTGCTGGTGGTCATTCCCCAAAACCTCTCCCGAGTCCCTTCGACTTATGTGGAGCGGGGAGATTACGGCAGCGCTTACCTGTCGCTGGGTCTGTACCGCAATGTGCAGCTGGATTTGGGCTACTCGTTCTGGGACACGGTGGGCGCCTTCCCCCAACAGTTCCACCGTCCCATGGCCCGCCTGGAAGTGCCTTTGAACCAGAAGCTGGCCACCTACGTTCAGTGGAACAGCTACGACTACCAGGAACGCACCACCCTCTTCCCCCAGCAATATCAAGCCCAGATGCTGGTTGCGGGGTTTCGGTTAACGCTGGGGAACGGTTTCTGAGGGTTTCGCGCAAAGACGCAGAGTCAGTATGTAGGGGCGGAGAATAGATCTACTGACCTGCCTGGCAATTGAATCCACTCTGCTGAGTGGCACAGGCATCTTGCCTGTGAACGCAATCCACCACCAATGTTATCCTATTGGTGTGATGTCCTTCATCTTCATCTTGACCTGGATGGTGCCGGCAATGACCGGTGTCCTGGAACAGAGGCATCCGGCTACCCTATCCCTTTTCGACGGAGAGCGAGCCCTGCAGGCGGTTGCAGCTCAGGTGGAATTCGGCCCGCGGCCTGCGGGCAGCCCAGCCATTCGGCAAACGGGCGACTGGATCCTGCAGACGCTGGGTGAATTGGGTTGGCAGACCTCCCAGGATCTGCACACCCTCGTCTTGGACGGGGAAGAGGTGACGGTGCGCAACCTGGTGGCCTCAATGGGCCAGGGGCAAGTGATCCTGCTGGGCGCCCACTACGACACACGCCTGCGGGCCGATCAGGATCCCGATCCCCAGCTCCGCCTGGAACCTGTGCTGGGCGCCAACGACGGGGGCAGCGGAACGGCTGTCTTGCTGGAGTTGGCCCGCGTGATCGCACAGCACCATCCCCCGCTGCCCGGAAACGAGATCCGCTTGCTCTTTTTCGACGCCGAGGACAACGGGCGCATCCCGCCCTGGAACACGGTTCCCAGCGACGGCGGCAACGGCTGGATCATCGGCTCTACGCTCTATGCCCAACAGCTCGATTTGACAGAGCAAGACATCCGCTTCATGATTTTGGTCGACATGGTGGGCGACACCAACCAGCGCTTTTCCCAGGAAGGCTACTCCCGTGAAAGCGCCCCCCAGATCACCCGGGCGCTTTGGGATTTGGCAGGCGAATTGGGATTCAGGGAGTATTTCCCGCTCCGGTTTGGGGGCAGGATCATCGACGACCATCTCCCCTTCGTAAGGCGGGGCATCCCTTCCGTGGACATCATCGACCTCGACTACCCTCAGTGGCACACCAGCCAGGACACATTGGAAAATGTCAGTGCCCAAAGCCTGCAGAGAGTGGGGCGCCTGCTGCAGGAATACCTGATCCGGATCAAGGCCGTCCGAGGCCGCCGAGGGCTGCGCGATCGTCCCGATAAGCCCATCCGTCCCAAGAAGCCGGAACAACCTTAACCCGGATTTCTCACGGGTTGCCGTAGCGAGGAGCCAAAAGCGCCGTCCGGGCAAGGCGTCGCGACCGAGGCCCGCGCAGGCGTAATTTATGTACGTCGGGCAGGCCGACTTTGAGGGCTAAAGGAATCCAGATGTACTTTCTGTATCGTTCTTTGCCTTGGATGTTGACTGTTTCCTTTTCCTTGACCGGCTCGTTTCAGACGGTTTCGGGCCAGGACTTGTCTTTAATCGGCTCCGATGGCGATGCCATCGACCTGCCCTTGACGGACTCCGGCGTCACACAGCTAGCATTTCATCGGGTGACCACTGACGGTCCGAGCTTCGACATCGACGTGAGCGACTTCCTTTCGGAGGATGACCAGCAAGCGTCGGTGGGATTGAGTGCCAGCGAGGACACCGATCCCTCGGCGTTTGTCCGCCTGAGCTTTGCAGAAAACCAGAACCGTGCCATTCTCCTGCTTTACGCACGAGGCCTGAATGCCGGAGTCAAATATGTGGGCACTTTGACAGCCTCGTCGACGGCTGGGTTAAAGTCGTGGAGGATCACTTTACACCGGCCCAGTCCAGTGGCTGAACTGACGGCGGACCTCAAACGGGTCGAGTTGAATGTCCGGATTCGTTCGCCTCTTGGAGACGAGCCCAGCTTCTCGTTCGTGCTCAGTGAACGGAACCGGCAAGTGCCGGTCGAGGGCATCACGCTCCGTCGGGCCGATGAATCGGAAGTGACATCTGTCATCGACCTCGAAGAACACTTGAGATTCACCATTGATGGCAAGGATGCGCCCCATATCACCCAGTGGCCGGTCAACGACCCGGAGCAGGCGTCCTTGAGGAACATCCCGGCGGGAGGGCAGCGGTTGCTCCGGGCCTACATGCGCGATCTCCCTGTGGGAGAGCACAAGCTCCTTATGCAGTTCGATGCTTTGAACGCCAAGCAGGGGACGGCGCCCCAGGTGGAGCTGGTGGTCCATGTAGGTCACTCCATCTTTTGGCCTATTCTTGTACTGCTTTTCGCCATATCGATTTCCTTCTTCGTTACCAAAGGGATCGTGAACTGGCGTCAAAGGGTGAAGCTGAAGGAGCAGGCCCGCAGCCTGCATCGCGTGTGGCTGCGAGAGCTTCGCCAGCTTGCACCTGCCGTTTGGCTGAGGGTGATGCGCAAACAGGCTGAGATTGTGCTCGAGAGGCCCTCCTTTCTCCGGCCTCCCGACAAGCTGGCCCACCAGCTGGACAAAGCTGCACGGCTGCTGGATCTGCTGCACCGCTACCGTACCCTGCGTCTCCAACTGAGGCGGCAAGGCTTCCGGGCCATGTTGCGCTATCGTTTGGAAGAACGGCTCGACGATATCGTCAAGCGCATCGAACCCGACTTGCTCGACGAAACCCAGAAGGTTGGCTTCGCTGCCGAGTTCGATGCTTTCGAAAAGGCTCTGACTGATCCGCTGCCGACCTATCAGCCGCTTGTCATGCGAGCGCGTCGAAGGGCCAAGCAAAAGGTTTCGTTGGATGAGATCAATGTCGCTCTGGAGAAGATCGGAAATAAAGAACGGAAAAACAAGTTCGCCAAGTGGTGGGCCCGTGTCGATAAGGCCCAACAGGAGGCTGGGCTGGAAGACCTGGTCACCATCGATCGGATATGCGCTGCTTTCCAAATATTGCAGGACCATCTGGAGGATGAGGACAAAAGCAACCTGGAGGAACTCGTTGATCTAATCGCCAGAGAGAAGCCATGCAAGATCCGAATCAATCAGGTATTTCAACTGAGCAACCGGTTTTATTTCAAGCGGATCCGGTCGGTCCTTAAAGAAAACGGCAAGGCCAGAATCGTGCCGAGTGACGAAAGGCCCAGGGCCGCGGGGGTGGAGGCGCTAAGCCCCACCCACTTCGAGCTGGACTTGGGACTTGAAAAGCTGAACGACAGCTTCGTGGCGAAGAAGCGCATTAAAGCCGACTGGAAACTGACGTTTATTCCCAACTCACCGAAGTGGGTTCGAAAGCCGAAACCTCCGGCAGGACCTGGTTCGGCAGAGCAGTTTTGGTTTGTGCGAACGGTCGGGAAATCGCTCGTTCAGTTCGCCCCAGAGGCAGGGAAGCTCCGAATGGCTGTCAGTTTGGGATATGACGATGACTG
>JANQFM010000715.1 GCA_028277865.1 Acidobacteriota bacterium | reverse complement strand
TGTGCCGGAGCCGAGGCTGAAGCCCAGAGGAAAAGCCCGTTGAAAAACGGGCTCGCATTTGCCTCGTGCACTCAGTCCCCAGCCCTGAAGGACTGGGCTAATAACCCGAAAGGCTGAAGGCATTCGGGCAACCTGCTGAAGCTGGTGAAAACGCCATTCCCCTATTCTGCAACTGGAAGGAAACACACTGGTTGGAAGCTCATGTCAACGCCAGTGGGGGCTGTTCCCTTCGAGCCAGCTTTTCAACTTGGTCACCTCGTCCGACCAAGGCCAAGTCACAGCGGTCGATGAAGAGCCCGTGTTCGACAACCCCGGCAATGGGGCCGATCTTCGAGGCGAGCCGAGGCGGATCGGGGATGGATTGAAAGCGGCAGTCGAGGATGTTGTTGCCCTCGTCGCTGACGAAGGCCTCGCCTGGTTGGCTGCGCCTTAAAGAAGCCTGCGCTCCGATTTCCTCCAGGCGTCGTTTCACGACCGGCCAACCGAAGGGCACAACTTCGACAGGCAAGGGGAAGGCGCCCAGCATTCGGACCAGCTTGGAGGCATCGACGATCACGATCATCCGCCGCGAGGCTGACGCGACAATCTTCTCCCGCAGCAAAGCCCCTCCGCCGCCCTTGATCAGTTGCAGGCGGCCGTCCACTTCATCAGCCCCGTCCACTGTCAGATCCAATCGAGGACACTCCTGCAAGGTGTTGAGCGGAATGCCGCATTCCTGGGCCAACTCTGCCGTGCGCCGCGAAGTGGGGACGGCGCGGACCTTCAGCCCACGCCCGATGCGCCGGCCCAGCAGGGGGATCAGGTACTCGGCAGTGCTGCCGGTGCCCAGGCCGATCGTCATGCCGGATTCGATGTGTTCGAGGCTGGCGGCGGCGGCCAACTTTTTTTCATGTTCGCGATCTGGCATGAGACCTCGCCCATCCTACACACAGAGGCAGATGTCACGCAAAGCCGCCAGGACGCGAAGGGCCAGAGCCAATAATCACGTCTGCACTTGGCGGACTTTGCGGCCTTGCGCGAAACCTCAAGCTTCAAGCTGCCAGCCCTTTTCGGATCACGTCTTCCATGGCGTCGCAGAAGCGGTCCAGCTCTTCCAAGGTGGTGTAGAGGTTGGGAGTGATTCGCAGCCCCTGGAATTCGGCATGCTTGATGGGCGTGACGATGATGCGGTGCTCCTGCCAAAGGTGAGTGGCCAATGCACCTGGGTCGATCCCTTCGACCTCCACGTTGGCCAGTGCGCAGGAGTATTGGGGCTTCAAGCTGGTGTGCAGCCGCACCTTGTCGTACTCCAGCAGGCGCTGCGCCCAGTAATGGGTCAGGTGGCGCAGGCGGGCTTCCTTTCGCTGGGCGCCGATCCCCTGGTGGAAGGTCAGGGCGTCTCCGATGGCCAGGTAGTTGGCCGCCGGATGGGTTCCGATCTCCTCATACTTGCGGATATCCTCGTCCATCTTCTCGGGCGCTGCCATGAGGGGCCACAACTGCCTGATCTTGTCGCGGCGGACATAGAGCAGCCCGGTGCCGTGGGGCGCCAACAGCCACTTGTGCAAGCTGCTGGCGTAGTAGTCGCAGTCGAGGTCCTGGTGAGTGAAATCAAAGTGGGCAAAGGCGTGGGCGCCGTCGACGATGACCGGGATTCCTTTCTTGCGGGCCATTTGCACCACCTTTTTGACGGGCAGGATCTGGCCCGTCAGGTTGATGATGTGGCACATCAGGATGAGCCGGGTTCTCGGGGTGATGTTTTCTTCGAAAAGGGAGACGATCTCATCGTCGTCCTCGGCCGGGACAGGAATCGAGAATTGCTTGAGCACGATCCCCTCGCGGCGCTCCCGCTGCTGGAAGGTGGTGATCATGCGGGGATAGTCCTGGTTGGTGGTCAGCACCTCATCGCCCGCCTTGAGGTCGAAGCCGAACTGGAGAATCTGCAGGCTTTCAGAAGAATTTCGGGTCAGGGCTACTTCTTCGGGCGAGCATCCGAAGGCGCGGGCCAGGCGCTTGCGCACTCCCTCGCGCTGCGGCTCCAGGATCTTCCACATGCTGTAGACGGGGGCCGTGTTGGAATAGTCCAGGTAGCGTTTCATGGCCTCCTGAACGATGGCAGGCGAGGGGGACACCCCTCCATTGTTGAGGTTGATCAAGGAGCGGTCGACGGTGAAGGCCTGCTGGACCTCGAACCAATAGGATTCATCGGCGGCCACCTCTTCCGGCGAAGCTGTATCCCCCGCCAGTTCGGACAGTCTTTCAATGCTTCGAGCCAAGGCCCGAGGCTGCATGGACAGGTAGGCCAGGGCACCGGCGGTCGGCATCCCCAGAGCTCCCAAAAACTGACGCCGTCTGATCATCGGATTCCCTCCAGCGAATTCAATCGTGTTCCTTCATGGATACAGCAATCGGAGCCAAAAGTCGAGGGGGAGTTGGGAGAAAGGGGGGAAAACCGCAGAGGGCGCAGAGAGGAAGACGCAGAGGGCCGCAGGGATCTATTCTCTCGGATCTCTGCGAACACCTCTGCGTTCACTGCGGTTGTCCCCCCTCTGCTCCCCCTCCCCTTCTCCCAAATGTGCCAAGATACAAAGGATGGCACGTCTGCTGGCACTATTCGTCCTTTTGCCCGCTCTGGAGCTGGCTCTATTGATCGAGATCGGCAGCCGAATCGGGACCCTGGCCACCCTGGCGTTGATCGCCCTCACAGGCGCCATAGGCGCCTCCTTGGCTCGCCAGCAGGGTTTGGGTGTCCTCAATCAGATGCGTGGGCAATCCGCCCAGGGCCGCATCCCGGCAGCACCCGTGGTGGACGGCGTGCTCATCCTGCTGGCCGGTGCTTTGCTGATCACTCCGGGAGTCCTGACCGACGCCTTCGGATTCTTCTGCCTCATCCCCGCCTGCCGCCGGCTCCTGAAGAGTTACCTAAAAAGGCGACTGCAAAGGGCCGTTCAGCAAGGCAACGTCTGGGTTTCAGTGGACATGCGTGGCGATACAAACCCGTACTCATCCCGCCGCCCCATGCGAAACGTCACCCCCCAAGACCCTTCAGGCGAGGAGAAAAGGCTCGATCCCTGATCCCTTCCCCCTCTTGCGAACTCTCTGCGCCTCTGCGTCTCTGCGTGAAACTCTTCACCTTTCCACCGGCAACCCCGCCTTCTCCCAGGCCGTCATCCCACCAGCCGCATTGAACAGGTTTTTGAACCCGTGGCGCTCCAGCACGCTGGCTGCCGCGGTCGACCGATAGCCGCTGGCGCAGATGACAGCCAGGGAGGTGCCGCTGTCCGGGATGCGATCCAAGCTGTCAGCCAGATGGCCGGCCATGACATGGATGGCTCCTGAGATGTGTCCGGAATCCCATTCTGCCTGGCTGCGCACGTCGACGACTTGCAGGTTCGATTCCTCTCGACGGCGGGCCAGTTGCACAGGATCGATTTGGGGAAGGGAGCGCAATGGGCGTCCCGCCATCGTCCAGGCCTCGATGCCGCCCTTCAGATAGCCCTCCAGCTGATCCAGCCCTACCCTGACCAGCGACCTGGCCACTTCCGTCTGCATCTGGTCATGGGCCATCACCAGCAGCAGGGGTGTGTCATAAGGAACCAGCCAGGAGGCCCACTCGGAGATTTTCCCGCCGTAGCCGATCCCGAAAGAACCCTCGATATGCCCGGCGCCGAAGGCCAAGGCATTGCGAAGGTCAATGACGGCGGCACCGCTTTGGACGCGTTGGCTAAAGTCTTCAACCTCCAGCGGATGGTTGCCCGGAAGTCCGTCGAGAATGGCAGGGCCCTCGGCGTTGACCCTCTTCATGCGACGGTAATAAGGGGGGAAGGGAGGCACGTTGGAGAGGATTCGATCCACGAATTCCTGTTCGGAAAGGGCGGAGGCCAGGTAGGGATTGGCCACCCGCTCAAAGCCCAAGGTGGAGTGAGGCCGTCCGCTCATGCCCGCGCCGCACATCGAACCCGAGCCGTGAGCCGGATAGACCTCCAAGCCGTCAGGAAGCCCCTCGAGTTTCTCTTGGACGCTGCAATAAAGCTGCTTGGCCAAGCCCAGCTTGGCTTCTTCGCCCAGCAGGTCGGGGCGCCCCAGGGAGCCTACGAAAAGAAAGTCCCCCGACAGCATCATTTCAGGGACGCCTTCACTGCGGGTGGTGTCGTAGACCAGAAAAGAGAGGTGCTCGGGCGTATGGCCGGGCGTGTGCAATGCCTGGATGCGGACCGCTCCCAGGGTGATGCAATCGCCGTCGTACAGCTTCTGATGGGGATAGGCGACCTCGAAGATCTCTCCTTCGTCATAGGCGGAGAGCATCGGTTCGGCAGCGCAGCGCTGGGCCAGTTCGCGGGCACCCGAGGCATAGTCGGCGTGAATATGGGTCTCCAGCACATGGGATATCCGCATTCCCTGATTTGCGGCAAACTCCAGGTAGATATCGATGTCGCGGCGGGGGTCGACGATGGCCATCTGCCCCGCCCCCGGACAACCCACGGCGTAGGAATAGTGCGCAAGGCCTTTTTCTTCGAATTGTTCAAACAGCATGACATGTCCCTCCCTTGGCAGCTCTTTCCTTCTTTTTCCGATTCCATGATAGGCAGGAAGGAGGGATCCTCCAAGGGAATTCTTCCAAGTCCGGCACCTCCTGCTGAGGCTTGCGATACCATCCGCCTTACATGCCGAACGGATTCCAGAGTTTCACGCCAAGCCGCAAAGAACGCAAAGTGAAGAAGGACAGAGGTTTATCAGCCAGGAACGGTGTACGCATTCGGTGTAAGCATTCGGTTAACCCGTCCGGCCACCACCGGGTCCGTCCCCAGTGGCGTTAACATTCGCTTCTATCCAGATTCTGCAGTCTGCTTCAGCGGGCTTTCCCGGAAGGCATTCATGCCTGGAGGGTTGCTAGGCCAGTCCTTTCCAGGGCTGGTAATCGGCCCAGT
>JANQFM010000700.1 GCA_028277865.1 Acidobacteriota bacterium | reverse complement strand
ACCAGGGCGATCAACCCTCCTCCCGCCAGGTTGAGGACAAATCCGGCCAGCATCATGCGGGGGATGGAAAGGTCTCGGATCTCTCCGAAGGCCAGGCTGTTCACCGGAGTGGCGACGGGGGTCATGAAAGCGCAAGTGGAGGCCATGCTGATGGCGACGAAGAGCGGAAGCGGCTGGATGGCCAAACCCTCGGCCAGGCCCGATGCCGTGTAGAACAGGGCCGAGGCCACCAGCGAGTTGCTCAGAAACTCGGTCAGATAGATGGTGATCCAGGAAAGCAGCAAAAGGACCGGCAGCGGCGAGGCGCCGTCGGGGAGCAATCCGCTGACCCACTCGCCCAGCCTGTCGTCAAAGCCCGAGCTCTGAGACCAGCGTGCCAACAGGGCAAAAATGACCACCAGCCCGCCTGCGAAGGAAAGCCCTCGCAAGGGAAGCTTCGACCACAGGTCGGAAACTCTCATCAGCGGCTTTGGCTTGCCGCTTTTTCGAACCGGTCGGAAGAAAAGCAGCCAGACAAAGGCCAGGGCCGTCAACAGTGCTGCTGCGTTGAGCAATCCCTGAATCCACAACACCGACTTGAAAGCATAGCTCAGGGCGGAGACAAGCGCCGAGGACAAGCAGATAGCCGCAGAAAACTCAATGGCTGCACGAGTGCGGTGGCCAGCCTGCGGGAGGCGGGGCGGAGGCTGCCCGGTGCGGGTGCGCAAGCCTCGGAACACGGCCACGATGAGCAGCCAACCCAGCAGGTCGAAGACCAGCACCAGGGGGATCCCCCAGGCGAACCAGTTCAAAAAGCCGATCTTCCCGCCCTCCGGCACTTGGAGCAGTTCGAGGAAGAGAAGCAGCAGCAGATTGGAAGGGCTGCCGATCAACGAGGCATTTCCTCCCATGTTGGCGCCCCAGATGAGCGAGCAGGTCAGGGCCGTTGCCACCTTGCGCCGTTCGGATCGGGTGGCGTCCTGGGGGGTCAGCCGTTCGATGAGCATTTTGAGGGCAGGAAGCAGGGTCAGCATCGAAATCACGTTGGGGATGAAAGAGGAAAGCAGCGAGGCTGAAAGGAGCAGGAACAGGAAAATGCGGGCAGGGTGGTCTTGAACTCGGCGGATCCATCCGATCACCATGCGTTCGGCAAGTCCCGTGACCAAGAAAAGCCTGGACACCAGGAAACCGAGCAAAAAAATGACGGCGATCTGGATCCGGTCGCTGGTGAGAAATTCCACGATGGATTGATTGACGATTCAGTAGTTTCGGCTGACTTCAAGCCCCCCTCTCGGCACAAGACTTCCTAAAGGTCGCAGATTTGCAAGCCCGGCTGCAAGGTCTTCAAGGGATCGCATGTGGCAATGCACTCCTGCCCCAGCAAGGCGGTGTAGCCCGTTGCCGAAGTCGTGCGAGCGGCAGTTGAGCCTTGCGTCCTGTAGGTCTAGCCCGGCTGCGCCTCAGACCAGAGGTGGGAAACCACAGATACACCGATACACAGAGATCAAGGGCTTTTCAGATTCTTCTCAGTGCACTCTGTGCGTTTCCAAGTCAGGCGGATGTCCGGTATGCTTCTTCCCGGATGAGGCATTACTTTCACTCGGCTCTGATCCTGGCTTATGCTGCTGGTCAGCTTCTTTTCGGTTTTCAAGCCGATCGCTCGCTGCAAGTACTCCATCTGGCCAATGAAGGGTTGCTGATTCGATCAGGAGGGCAGGCGCTGCTCATCGACGGCCTCTTCCGTCCCTACAGGGTTTATGCGCACCTACCGCCGGACCAGTCCCGGGCCCTCGAAGCGGCCCAATCGCCCTTTGAGGGGGCCGACCTGATTCTGGTCAGCCACATCCACGGAGACCATTTCCACCCCCAGTCGGTGAGCAATTACTTGAGCAGCCAAGATGGAGCAATCCTGGCCAGCTCTGAGCAGGCGACCGCTGCAGTTCGGAGTGTTTTGCGCCGCGATGAAGCTCTCCGCAAGAGGCTGATCGACATCACTCCGGCAGTGGGAAAGAAAGAAAAACGCAAGTTCGGCAAGATCGAGGTGACGTTCTTAGGCTTGCGGCACGGTGCGGAGCGGCATAGCTGGGTCCAAAACCTGGGGCACTTGATCCGAATGGGCGGGAAGACCCTGCTTCACGTGGGTGACGCCGAATTGAGCAGCGCAAACTTCCGGCCTTTCAAGCTCAGCAAAGAAAAAATCGACGTTGCCTTTCTCCCCTACTGGTATCTGCTCTCCGAGGAAGATCGGCAGCTGGTCGGCGAACAGATCGCACCCCGCCGCATCGCCGCCATGCATGTCTTGCCCAGCGAAGCCGAAGAGGTGTGCAAAAAGATCGGCCAGGCACTTCCGGACGCAATCTGCTTGAAAGAGCCGTTGCAGGTGGAGCGGTTTTGAGGGTTTCGCGCCAAGACGCCAAGGCCGCAAAGAAAAGAAAGATCCGTTTGATTCCCTTCTTTG
>JANQFM010000871.1 GCA_028277865.1 Acidobacteriota bacterium | reverse complement strand
CAGGCAGGATCCGTTGATGGCCGCCACGAAGGGCTTGGGGAAGGAGGCCAGCCGGTCGAACAGCTTCTTGCCCTCGATGCTGGCCTGTTCGGCTTGCTGAGCGGTTTCGAAGCGCAAGAACTCGCGGATGTCGGCACCGGCCACAAAGCACTCCGGCTTGCGGCTGATTAGCACGACGGCCTGGATTCGACCGTCCTGTTCGATCTGTTCGAAAAGACCGCTGAATTCGTCGAGCAGGTCCAGCGAGAGGGTATTGAGCTTCTGCCCCGGCTGGTCCAGCCAGATGACGGCCACGTCCTGATCGATTTCCAGCGTCGCAAAGCTCATTACTCAGGCAATGAAGCACTCAACAAGCGAATCACTCGTTCAGGGGGAGTTAGCCCATGAGCATATGCAAGCGGGATCATCTCACGCAAAGGGATCCGAGCTTTCCGGGCTGCATGAGCCAACGTGCCCTTCCCTTGTCGATAGGACTCCAGCGCTTCCCGGACTCGCCACTGCCGTAAGCCGATTTCCAGGATTTTGGACCTCGCCGCTGGATCGAGAGGGAGTTCCTGCGCGAGTTGGCGGCTCACTTCAATCTTCAACAGAGTTTTCAGCGACATTGTTTTGGCATCCCCGAGTTTTTCTCTTGCCCACTGACCCTTCAACACACCACCATTCTACACGCCTCGGTTTCGCATGGATAGGAATAGAATGGCCGATCAGCCTTGTTCAGCGTTCGAATATGAACATCGCAGGCGTGAGAGGCAAGGAGCCGCAAATCATCCGCCCTGGCTGCGCTACGGCAACCCATGACAAGTCCGGGCTTAGGGGACGCGAAGCTTGCCTAATCGGAAGCCGGAGCCCGAGACCCGGAACCTAAAACCTCTCGCCCTCCAGTCACCATCGTCCCGGTCCCTGTATCGGTGAATACCTCCTTCAGCAGGGCATTGCGCTTCAAGCCGTTGAGGACGTGGGCACTTTGGACGCCGCGCTGCAGCAGGGCCAGGATGGCGGACAGCTTGGGGAGCATTCCATCGGCCAGGGCGCGGCTTTGGAGCAGTTCTTCGGCCTCGGGAAGCGTCAAGCGGCTGATCTTGCTGGAGGGATCTTGCAGGTCTCGGTAGATCCCATCTACATTGCTGAGCAGGATGAGCTTTTCGGCCTTCAGGCGGACGGCGATTTCAGAGGCGATGGTGTCGGCGTTGATGTTGTAGACGTTGCCATCATCGTCGGCGCCCAGCGAGGAGATGACCGGTACATAGCGCTGTTCGATGAGCAGCTTCAGGAGAGCGTCGTCAATGCCGACAATGTCTCCCACATGCCCGAAGTCGACCCGCTTTACCCGTCCGGTCGCGGGGACAGTCACCTCTTGGACCTCCCTGCGTCGTGCCCGCAGAATGTTGCCGTCCAGTCCCGACAGCCCCACCGCCGGGACCCCCTGGCGACGCAGCACTGCCAGGATCTCGGTATTGATCTTGCCGGCGAAGACCATCTTGGCCATTTCCAGGGTCTCGGTGTCGGTAACGCGCCGGCCCTGAACGACGGTTTGACGGACTCCCAGGCGTTCGGCCAAGGCGTTGAGTTGCTTGCCGCCCCCATGAATCACCACCAAACGGAAGCCCACCTGGTGCAGCAATGCCATCTCCTCAGCCAGCGAAAAGAGGTTTTTCCAATCCTCGGTCACGCTTCCGCTCAGCTTGAGGACGAAGGTCTTGCCCTGAAAGCGCCGGATGTAAGGCAACGATTCGCGCAGCAGTTCCATGCGCCGCGTGGGAGAAGAGAAGCCTTGCCCGGAGTGAACGTCGGGTTGCGTACTCATGACAAGATCAAGCTCAGCAGGGTCTTTTGGATGTGCAGGCGGTTTGCAGCCTGCTCGATGACGATGGAGCGGGGGCCGTTCAGCACCTCGTCCGTGACGACCACGTTGCGGCGCACGGGCAGGCAGTGCATGAAGACGCCCTGGTCGGTTTGCGACATCAGATCCTGGCTGATCATCCAGTTCCTGAACGCCAGGCGCTGCTGCTGCTCCTCTTGGGAACGCCCGTACAGGTGCCGGCTCCCCCAGCTTTTGGCGTAGACCACCTTTGCTCCCCGGCAACCTTCCTCCAGATCGTGAACCACCCGGACGCTCGATCGGCTGACCAGCGATTGCTGTTGGATCAGCTTCATCAATTCCGGATCCAGTTCGTAGCCGGGAGGGCAGGCGATGGTCAGGTTCATGCCGTATTGGGCGGCGGCCAGAGCGAAGGAGTTGGGGACCGACAGGGGCAGAGCCCGAGGGTGATAGGCCCAGGCCAAAGTCACATTGGGCTGCTCGACGGCGCCAAAGCGCTCCCGGATGGTGAGCATGTCTCCCAGCCCCTGCAAGGGATGATGGGTGGCCGACTCCAGGTTGATGATGGGGACTCCGGCATATTCCTCAAAGGCCTTCAAGGTCTGCTCCGTGCAATCCTCCCGGTAGTCGAGCATGCCGGGGAAGCAGCGGATTCCGATGGCATCCACATAGGTGCCCAGGACCGCCGCCGCCTCGCGGACGTGCTCCGCCTTGTCCTGGTCCATGACAACGTCATCGCGAAACTCCAACCCCCAGGTTTGGCTGCCGGTTTCCAGGGGGACGACCAGGCCGCCCAATTGCTGAATGGCGATGGTCATGGAGGCACGGGTGCGCAAGGAGGGGTTGAGGAAAACCAGCGCCACGCTCTTGCCCTGCAGGGGCTTGCCGGGATCGATGTACCCTTGCTTTTGGCGCAGGGCCAGATCGATCAGTTCAGACAGCTGGCAACGGCGCAAG
>JANQFM010000685.1 GCA_028277865.1 Acidobacteriota bacterium | reverse complement strand
ATGTTGGTTGTAAGTTTTGCAGGGATGCTGGCTGGTTCGTCGTCCGCCGACCTGGAGTCGGGGACGCCGGACCTCAAGTCGGCAGGCGCTTTGGCCTTTTCGCCCCAAGGGATCCTTTTCGTGGGCGACAATGCCGGGGCTGCCATTTTCGCCATCGACGTGCAAGACGCGGACGAGGCCACCGGCAACGAGCCGCTGCAGATGCGCCGCATCGATGAGAAAATGGCCGCCCTGCTGGGGACCAGCGCCGACCAGATCCGTATACAGGACATGAAGGTCCACCCGGTCTCCCAAAGGGTCTATTTTTCAGTCACCCGTGGCCGGGGCCAGGAAGCCCGTCCCGTCTTGCTGCGCCTGCATCAGGACAAGATTGAAGAGGTTTCGCTGAGCAACGTCCCCTTTGCCAAGGCCTCCATCAGCAATGCTCCGGCAGCCGACGCAAAGGACCGTCGGGGACGGCCCCTTCGCCGAGAGACGATCACTCAACTGGCCTACCTGGACGGCTGGGTCTACGTGGCCGGGCTTTCCAACGAGGAGTTCGCTTCCCAGTTGCGGCGCATACCCTTCCCCTTCAGCGGCAAGGCCGAAAACTCCAGCCTGGAGATCTATCACGTGGCCCACGGCCGCTACGAAACGCACGCCCCCGTGCGGGCCTTCCTGCCATTCACCCTGGGTGAGGAGCCCCACATCGTGGCCTCCTACACCTGTACGCCTCTGGTCTCCTTCCCCATCTCGGACCTCAAGGACGGCCAGCATGTGAAGGGAAAAACCGTAGCCGAACTGGGTGCCGGCAACAGCCCCCTGGACATGATCTCCTACCAGTCCCAAGGCAAGACATACCTGCTGGTGGCCAACAACAACCGCAACATGATGAAGATCGACCCCCAGGACATCGTCAAGGCCCAGTCCCTCAGCGAACCGCTCAATGAACGGTTCGCAACCCGGGGAGTCCCCTACACCTCCATCCCCGGATCGGGAATCCTGCAGGTGGACAACCTGAATGACGGCCACGTGCTCATCCTGCAGCGCAACAGCCAGGACGGAACGCTCAACCTGATTTCACGGCCCCACCGATGGATGTGACGCTGAAGCGAGGCGGGGGGCTGGAAGCTGGGGGCCGGAACGTTTTTCGCGTCCTTTCGCTCAGTTTTTTGGCGTGTTTCGTGAGCCTCCCCCTCCTCTCCTCCCCAGCCGAGATGCATTTCACAGGCGAGGCCGTCGAGGTAACCGGCCTGGATCTCGCCCCACAGGCTCGCCTGCATCGAGATTGGCAGCAGATCCTCTCCGTTTACACAGGCACTGAGCTGCCCCCCGATCCGGCTTCCAAGCCCGCTGTCTTGGGATCCTATGAGACGACCCAGACCTCCATCCGCTTTGTGCCCCGCTTCCCCTGGGCTGCCGGTGTGTCCTATGTGGCCCGTTTCTCCCCTGCGGCGCTGGCTGAAGTGGACTCTGAAAGCGGTTCGGACGAACCCCTGATTCTGCGCTTCGAAATCCCGCGTCAACCGGTGCAGCGTACGGCTGTCGTCGAGCAGGTCTATCCCACCATCAATGTGCTTCCAATGAATTTGCTCAAGTTTTATATTCACTTTTCGGCACCCATGAGTCCGGGTGAAGCCTACCAGCACCTGCGTCTGCTCGACGAAGCCGGCAACGAGGTGCCCGACGCTTTTCTGATCATGGAGCCGGAGTTGTGGGATCCGCAGCACAAGCGCTTTACCCTGCTTTTCGATCCGGGCCGCATCAAGCGTGGCCTTGCGCCTCACAAGCAGTTGGGGCTGCCTCTCATGCAGGGACGGTCCTACCGCCTGGATGTCGGCGATGGCTGGAAGGACGCCCGGGGCAATCCCCTCAAGGAGGGCTTTGAAAAGCCGTTTCGGGTCGTGGGCCCGGACTACCGATCCCCCCGCCCCGCCGACTGGCCCCTTTCGACCCCCGCATCCGGAACGCGGGATCCCCTCCAAATCGACCTCACCGAACCCTTGGACCACGCCCTGCTGGGACGCCTGCTGCACTTGGAAGACGCCTCCGGAAATACGATCCCAGGCCGCATTGAAATCAGCCGCCAGGAGACCCATTGGTCCTTCATCCCCGACCAGCTATGGCAAGCCGGCAGCTACCGGCTGCGTATCGGCTCCTGGCTGGAGGACTTGGCCGGCAACAACCTGCGGCGTCCCTTCGACACCGACCTGCGCCAGCATTCTGAAGAGGAAGATACCGAATCCGAGGCAGTACTGAGTTTCGAGATCCCATGACTG
>JANQFM010000571.1 GCA_028277865.1 Acidobacteriota bacterium | reverse complement strand
TCAAGTTTTGCCACCGAGGCACAGAGTGCACAGAGAAGAATCAGAAAAAGCCCTCTGATCTCTGTGCCTCGGTGTCTCTGTGGCTTCCCGTCTCCGGTCTGAGGCGTTGCCTCGCTAGCCTTAAAGTCCGCGCGGCAGACGCGGCAGAAATGATCGTAGCGACAAAGCGGGGAGTCGTGGCCAGCTTTTCGTATTCAGAACTCCTGCAGAGCCTGGCTTTCGATGGCCGACAGGAAGCGCAGGCGGTCGTCTCCGAAGAGGGCGAAGGCCAGGATGGGCTGGTCGCTGACGACTTCGATATGACCGCCGACTTGCTCGAAATCGGGACCGAAAAAGGTTGGGCTGTTGAGCAGGTCCACCACCCGCTGGCCGGCCGAGAGGACGAATGAGGCTTGTGCTGTCAGGTTGCCGCTGCTGTCGAAGGAGCGCAGGGTGACCGGAGAGGCAAGCTGGTTGTCGTTGACCAGTGCGAAGCCGGTAAACAGGTGGAATTCCACCGACTGGGCAAGGTGCAAAAAGACGCTTTCGCGGCGACCCTGGGCGATGAGGGGAAGCACCGCTCGGTAGCTCGGCCCCCCAAATTCGATTGCGCCGCTGACAGGCGTTGGACGGGTGATGAAGGCGCCGGGTTCGGAGAGGTCAACCCTCAGGTAACCGGTCAGGGTCTGGCCGGGTGCAGGTTCGAGCTCCAGTAGTTGTCCAAGGTCTTCAACCTGCAGCTGACGGGGCGGCAGGGTCAGGCTGGCTTGGGCGATGGGGCTGGACGAGTCGTCCAGGGCCGTGATTTGAGCACGCACCTGAGTGTGGCCCCAGTTGAGCAGCCTCAGGCGGCTGGCGCTCCCGGAGCCGTCCACGAAAAAATGGGGGGCTGTCAGGCGGGTGGCGGTCTCCTGGGGCCGGCCGGTCATCGAAGTATAGGCTTGCTGGTCGGCCAATATCTGAAAGCCTCTCAGGGGACGTTCGGAAGAGACCGAAAGCCATCCCTCAGGCACGGCAGCCTGCAAACCGAAAAGATCCCTCAGGGAAGAGGCCAGGCTGCCATTGCTGGGAAGCGACACAGAGGCCTGTGCCAAGGACTGGGCCGTGCTGCTGAAGCCATAAAGGTTGATCTCCGCCTGGGCTGGCTGGCCGGGTCCTGGGTTGAAAAGGTAGAGCACCGATTGCCCTTCACCCCCGTTTCCAGCGGCCAGGAAGTGCAGCTGGTCGGACTCGGGGATTTGCGCTCCAATGCCGTCCAGGCGCTGGGAGGAGTTGTCGCCGACCATGAAGAATCCCTGAACCGGGGCATCGCCGCCGCGGGCCTCCATGCTCTGGACCAGGGGGTTGGGAAAGGCTTCCAGAGTCGTAAAGGCCGCCTGACCGCCGGCTTGCAGTTCATTGTCATCCCTCATGTCGAGGCTTTCCCCAATGGGGCTGTATCCCTCCAACATGAGCGGGTTGGGATCCCGTGAAGGATTGAAGACAGCCATTCCGACGAAGCTGCTCTCGAACAGATCCGATGCCGATTCGAGCGAGACGGGTGCCAGCACGGAAAGGACCACGTCCGTTTGGGCCGTTGCCCGGTTGTTGGTTGAATCCGGGTCGGGCTGGTCCGAAAAAACTTCGGCTTGAGCGGAATTCAGGCCGGACTGGTGCAGGCGCAAGGCCACTTCGATGCTGGCGCTGGATGGATGGGTGAGGGTTCCCAACAGGCAGTCCAGCAATTGTCCGTCCAAGCCGCAAGATCCCGTGCTGGGCAAGGCCTCCAGCAACTCGGAACGCTGCGGGAGGGGAATCCTCAGCCGGACACCGCTGCTTTGGGATGGGCCCTGGTTGGAGACTTCAAAGCGGTAGACGACGCTCTGGCCGC
This sequence comes from Acidobacteriota bacterium, assembly GCA_028277865.1. GTDB lineage: Bacteria > Acidobacteriota > UBA6911 > RPQK01 > DATIPO01 > JANQFM01. Next base: position 6,564 of record JANQFM010000571.1, on the reverse strand, counting down.
TGTTGAGGGCACTCGAGTCCAAGGAATGGCTGACCCGCAGGTCGGCCCTGCGGTCGATGGCGGGTCCGCCCGGATCGTCGATCCGACCATTGGCGCTCAGGTCGTCGTCGCCTCTGAGCCCATCCACGAAGTGCAGCCTGACCCGGTCTCCCAGCAACTCAGCGCCCGTCTGGCCGTCGAAGAGGAATTCGTACCAATGGGCGCTGGGATTCTCCGGGGTGGCGCCGAACATGTAATAGGAATTGAGTTCGGCCGTGGCCGAGTGCATCAGCAGCGTGATGGAAAGCGCCTGACCGGCGGACAAGTCGGTCGTGCTGAACCGCACCAGCCCGGACGGCAGTTCGATCCCCTGCAGGGCGCCGCTCAATGGAGGCGGCACCTGCGCAGCCACCGAACTGAGTTGCTGTCCGCCGTCCGCTTCCAGGGTGAGGTAGTCTCCCCGCACGGAAGGCAAGGAGGCAACATGGGCCTGCTGGCTGTCGGGTATGCCGTCTGAGTTGCCGTCGCCGCCGTTGGGGGCGCTGTTTTCCGCCGTGTCGGGCACCCCGTCCAAATCGCTGTCGCCGCGAACTTCGGTCTGTTCGCTGTCGGAGTTGTTGAGGGAGTTGGGGTCGGTCGTTGACGAACTGACCGAGGCGCTGTTGTTCAGGCTTCCCTCCTGCTGGGCACGAACTGTGATCTCCAGGCTACGGATTTCGTCCGCATCGAGTTGCCCCAGGCTGCAGGTTACTCGACTGCCAGACAGATTGCAGCCTGGGGAGGCCGAGACATATTCAAGGCCGGCTGGCAGGTCATCCCGAACCGTCACCGCTGACGCCTGGGACGGCCCCTGGTTGGTGACCGTCAGGCGGTAGGCGAATTCCTGTCCGATTCCGACCGGGTCCGCCAGATCCGTCTTGGCAATCGCCAGGTCGGCGCGGCGGGCCACCAGTGTCGAGGCGCTGCGGGTGTTGTTGGAGGAAGTGGGATCGCTCTGGTTGCCTTGAACCGAGGCTTGAAACTGGATCGTGCCCAGCGTTTGCTGGTCCACTCGGGTCCGAACCGTGTAAGTGGCGCTAGTGCCAGGCGCCTGAGCCCCCACCGGGCAATCCAGTTGGCTGCCGTTCTGGCTGCAATTCGAAGGGCTGACCGAAGTCAGCGAAACTTGCGGGGGCAGGTCCATGCTCAGTTGTCCGCCGCTGGAGTTGTCCGGTCCGTTGTTGATTACCCGAACGGTGTAGGTCAATTCGCCTCCAGGCAAGACAGGATCGGGGGAATCCTGCACAGTGACCCTCAAATCTGCCCCAACGGCTGCGATGTTGGTGGTCTCGAAGTCGGAGTTGTTGGCAGCCGATGGGTCATCGGTGGAACTGCTGACCGAGGCGCTGCTTTGGAAGGATCCGCTGGCGCTTTGGCTGACAGTGGCCTGAATCGATACTTGAGTGGACTGGCCCGATGTCAGGTTGCCCAGGCCGCAGCTCACCGTCCCGGCATTGTGCGAGCAGCCGGCTGTGGCTGAATCGAAGCTGAGCTGAGAGGACAAGCTGGCGGATAGGCTGACGTTTTCAGCGCTGTCCGGCCCATTGTTGGTGACCGTCAAGCTGTAGCTCAGCCCCGAACCGGGGGCCACCGGATCGGGCGAATCGCTGATGCTCAGCGACAGGTCGGCTTCGGGAGTCGGGGGAGGCGGCGGGCCGGAAGCGGAGTAGAGAAAGAGGATGGCGTCGCGGTCGTCGGTGGCCAGGCTGGTGCCTCGTCCGTCTCCGTAAGCCGTTGAGCGCATGACGGAATTGGATTCCGAAGAATGTCCCAATCCCAAGGTGTGGCCCAGCTCATGAGTAAAGACTTCGGCCCCGTTTGCGCCCCCATTGCCGGCAAAGAAGCAGCCTGCGCCGTCCTGAGTGATGATCTCGCCTTCCACCGAGCGGTGGTAATCGTCGCCGTTGTAAGGCTGGGTGGAAACGGTGAAAAAGGATCCCCCGATGGCCAAGGTTCCGCCCGTGCTGCAGTTGAAGCTGCCGCCGATGCTGCCGTTGGGATCGTCGAAGAGGATGGCATTGACGCCATCCGTGCCGTTGAACTCGCTGGTCGAGGTGGTGGTGCCGGCGTAGCGGTAGTCGACATCGCCGCCTGCAACGTTGTTCCAGGCGGCCTGAGCCTGCTGGAACTCGGCGAACCCTCCCCCGCTCATGCCGCTTTGCCCGTCCTCGTGGGCTCGCCAGCTCACGCTGCCTCCGCTGTCAAAGTCAAACCAACGGATGGGATTGTTCGAGCTCGACTTGGAAAGGACGAAGCGGAACGAGCGTTCGGCTTCGGCCATGTCCAGATCCAGGAAGTAATCTTTGGGGGATTGCCTTCCCTGGGCGTGTCGGGCCAACCAATCGGCGAATGCCGTGAAGCTGCGGGGACGCCGGTCCGCTGCTGCGCCGGATCCGAGCTGCAGGGCACCGGCCAGATCGCGCATGGCCAGGCTGCGGCCCTGAAAATCATGACGCTGAAAAGCGCCCAGCATCATGTGCAGGATTGAAAAGGTTCCGTCGATACGGCTTTTAAGGAAGAGGATGGCCTGCTGGCCGACTGCGAATCTCGGTGCGGCATCGATGCGCAGGCCGCTGCCATCAGGACGGACCCCGCCGGGTACCGCAAAAGCGATTTCGGGCCGAGCAGCGCCGTTCTTGACCCAGCGCAAAACGCGGGCGTTGTAAAGAGTCTCCAGCCGTCCAGCCAGCGTTGGCGGCTGCAGCCCGCTGACCTGGACCACAGCGATGGCATCCGCCTGATCGACCAGATCCTCGTCCGACATCATGACAAACGACGTCGCCTGAATCGCAGGCAGGGCGGCCAGTGCCAGTGCCGCCAAGCCGCACAACAATCTGACCGGAAGCCCCGCCAATATCGACCGTCCGCTGCCTGAAGAGTTGAAGAACATGCCTGAACCCTCTATCGGATCGAATGCACCCACTCTTCAGCCTAACCCCAATGGCACAAACGCAAGCGTGACCGAAACCACATATTCTCACATTCCGGTCGTTAACTGAAGGGCGGGTGTTTCCTGCCAGTTGCAGAAAGGGGAATGGCGTTTTCACCTGCTTCAGCAGGTTGCCCGAAAGCCTTCAGCCTTTCGGGTCATTAGCCCAGTCCTTCAGGGCTGGGGACTGAGTGCACAAGGTTAGATGCGAGCCCGTTTTTCAACGGGCTTTTCTCTGGGCTTCAGCCTCGTCTCCGGCACGCTCGGCGGGCACTGGGCAGCAACGGCCAGGATGCTAAAGCCGGCTGCCGGAAGCCCGTTCGATCAAACGGGCTCTTCCATCTTGCCTGGGCCGATTACCAGCCCTGAAGAGGACTGGCCTAGCAACCCTCCAGGCATGAATGCCTTCCGGGAAAGCCTGCTGAAGCAGACTGCAGGACGACCTTGATTAGTACCCGCTGACAACATCTTCGTATTTCACCTGGCTGAGCAAACTGTACGTCTTCGTGAGCCCGTCAGGAGCTAGAATCTCACTATCGATATACTGCTGGTGGCTGTATCCCAACACTGACCAATTCCTCTCCTTTACCAGCGAAACGCCGTTTGGGCGGCTTCGGTTCCCAGGGATCTGTAGAGAGCAGAGGCGACATCCCAGTCCAGGTAAGGGATTTCCAGGTCGTGCCCCGTTTGTCCGGCACCAGCCGTATCCACCCTCAGTCTGGACATGCGGTAGCGTCTATCAAAAGGCGATTGGGCCATGGTCACGGCTTGTATCTTGCTGGTGCGGGCCATGCTGAGCTTGCGCCACACCCACCCGCTGCGGAAAAGCAGGACGCCGGACTGGCAGGCGTAGCCCATGTGCTTGACTTGCTGGCGCGCGTTCAGCACTGCCAATGGGCAGAGGGCGGCCAGCAGCAGCAAGGCCCACCATTTCAGGAAGAATGCGCTGACGGCGCACAGGACGGCCGCTGCATAAAGGCTGCGGCGCAGCAGGCGGCGCTTGGCCCGTGGGTCGACCGGAAGCCATTCGACAGAATCCAGGTCGATTTCCGGCTGGACCTCCCTCAGCAGTCTCGGCAGTTCCTCAGAGTGGATCAGGGGGGCCAAGTGCTGACTGCCCAGCGCCTGCTCTTCCGATTCGTCCCCGCCGCTCACCGTCTGGACCCGCACTTCGGCACGATCAAAGAGTCTCTGCAGAGGCTTTTGGACAATGCTGACAATCTGAATGCGATGCATCGGGATGGTGGTGGTGAATCGTGTCAACAGCCCGCCGCGGACCGTCAGGTCACGCCCCGCCTTTTGCAGTGTGAAGTCGTAAAGCCTGTATATTGCAAGGCCGATCGAGAAAAGTCGCAGCAGCACCAAGAAAAGCACGCCGATGGAAACCATCAAAATCCAAGCGGTCGACAAGTTGGGCAGCATCTCGCGCATTGACAGCAGCCGGGAGCCGTAACGTTCGTAAAGGCCCAACTCCCAGGCCAGCCCCGTTGCCGCACCCACCACCACCAATCCGCGATTCTGGGTGATCCCATGGATGACCAGCTCACGCAGGGACAATTGCAGCAGGGTTTGACGCCCGCCAGCCGGTGTCGGCTGGCCATCTTCGTCCACGGAATTCCCGTCCAGGGAAGACTGGCCTTTTTCGCGCAGGATGTGTTGGCGCATCTCCTCCAAGGCCTTCAGCGACAGCACCTGCAGCTTGGCCTCGGGCTCGTGGCCGCCGGCTGTTTCGATGCGGACTTCGGCCAAGCCGAAAAAGCGGTGCAGGGGGTTTTGAATGACGTTGAGGTTGTGGATCCGGCTGTAGGGGATGTGGCGCTCGTTGCGGAAGAAAAAGCCGGTTCGGATCACCATTTCGTCATCGGCAAAGATGTAGCGGTAGCTCAGGTAGCGGATGAAGGCCCAGGCCGCCAGGGGAGCCAGCAGCACCGCCAGGAAGGCATCCATGGTCCGGGTGGCGAAAACGGCCACCAGAAAAGGGATCAGTGAGGCCCGGATATTGGAGACGATGGCAAATAGGAATGAGAGGGGGTGCAGGCGCCGCTCAGACTGCATCATCCTCTCCTCCCACTGTCAGGTGGTCGCGGATCTGCCTGGCGGTACTGCGCGTCAATCCGGGAAGCTCGACTTTGGAATGCTGGGTGCCTGCCGTGTAAATATGCAGCTTGGCCAGGCCATAACGGCGCTCCAAAGGACCTTGGGAGACATCGGTGTGCTGGACGCGCGAACGGGGTACGGTGATCACCTTGCGCCAAAACACTCCCAGACGGATTTCGATTCCCAAAAGATCGACCCGATAGCTTCTGTGCCGGTGGTCGACGGCTGGCCAAACCTGGGTGAACCAAGTCAAAAAGCCTGTCAATGCGGCAGCGCCGGCCAGCACCAGCAGAAGAACCCATAAGGGAATGCTGGAGAAAATCATCAGAATCAGCCAGGGGATTGCCAGGCAGACAGCGATGACGGCAGTGACCACGCCGCCGACAACGCGCTCCAACTCGACGTAGCGCGGATCCAGCGGCCGTTCGGCCCCGTCGGCAATCGCGGGAGGCCGGCAGGCGACAGGCAGGGGGCTTTCAGCCTGCTGTTCTTCGGCCGGGTTGATGGTTTGCTTCAGCATTGCGCTTCCGACATACGTTTCAATGGCCTCGATCATTCCTGCACTGCTGGAAGTCTCTGCCACCAGAGCCACCGTGAGGCCGACTTGGCGGGCAGTGTCGGCGGTGACGGGGCCGATGGCGGCACAGTTGAGTCGGTCAGGCAATCCGGAATCGTCGCACAGTTCGACCAGGTTGCGGGCCGCTGAAGAGCTGGCCAATGTGACCAGGTCGGGTGGATCCTCCTTCAGGAGCCGGTTGAGGGCGGAGCGGTTGGAATGGGCCGGCAGGGTATCGTAGACTGCCACTACTTCTGCTTCGGCACCGCATTTTTTCAATTCCTCAGCCAGGAAGGGGCGGGCGGCGGCCGCCAATGGCAACAGGATGCGCAGGCCCTGAAGGCCTTCGGGGTGCCGTTGTCGCAGATCTTCCAGCAAGCCCTCTGCCTGATGCCGACGAGCCACCAAGTCCGCCTGGGCGCCCGTTTGCTGCAAAACCTCCGCAGTGCCGGGTCCCACGACAGCCAACTGCGGACCTCCCTGCTCAGGCGGCCAGCTACCCGATCGACGGGCCTGTTGCGCAAAGATTCGTACTCCGTTGGCGCTGGTGAAGGCAATCCAGTCGAAGGTGTGAATGGCTTCGATCGCCTGCTCCAGTCGGGGCGAATCGAGGGGATGGATTTCGATCAAGGGAATCTCGGTGACGCAGGCGCCCCGCTCTTCCAGCAGGCGTCGCATCTTGGCCGACTTGCCCTTACCTTGCGTAATCAGGATCGATCGGCCCGACAGAGTCCCCTGGCTCATGAATGCCCCTCGAATTCGTTCAGGATCTCTTGGGCGCCCTGGCCCAGCAGCGCCTCGGCACTGCGCACAGCCATCTCACGCAGGTCTTGCGGCTTGCCGCGGGGATGCTGGCTGAGGCGCCGACGACCGTCGGGGCTGGCCAAAAATGCGTCGAACCAGGCTAGATCGCCGTTGAGGCGGGCATGGCCTCCCAGGGGAACCTGGCAGCCGCCCCCCATTT
>JANQFM010000491.1 GCA_028277865.1 Acidobacteriota bacterium | reverse complement strand
CACAGGCCGGCCAGAATGCCTGTCTCGGGATCTGCGAAAACCGCAGGGCTGTCGACGATGCGGGCCTTGCTCGGATCGTCGACTGGAATTTCGATCACGTCGATGCGAAACAGTGCGGTCCGCTTGTCGCCGGGCGATTCGTCGAAGCAGCTTTCCATCTCTTCCTGCTCGCGCACGCTGGCGGTGCCGGAGTTGTAGACGATGATCTTGCCGTCTTTGCCCGGGCCCGAGATGACTGAATGCGTGTGGGAGCCGCGACAGGTTTGGACCGCACCCACCTGCACCGGCCGAGTCAGGTCGCTGATGTTGAAAATGCGTATCCCGCGGAACCGCTCGGCGCTGATGTCTTCGTTCACGCCTTCCAGCCCGCAGTCGACCCGTCCCCGGGTCTGTTCCACCGACATGATCAACAAGTCGCCGACGATGGAGACATCGCCTTGACCGCCAGGGCAAACCACTGAGCTGACGAGTTTCGGGATGCCGCCGTCCTTCAGGCGGTAGATGTTGAAGCCGTGGTAGTTGCCGGCCACCAGCACGTCGCCCGAAAAGGCCATGTCGGTGTTGGAGAAGCTCAGAAGCGGCGAGCGAGTGTCATTGTCTTCATCCTCGCCTTCGTCGGTCGGCGCGTCTGCCTCCCCCTGCTTGTCGGGCTCGCCGGTTTCCTTGGGCTCCGGCGGCAGCCCGGCCGGGTTGCGCGGGTCGAAGAAACCGGCCGGTTTGGGCAGCGAGGCCAGGAGTTTCAGGTTCGACAGCGCTTGGCCGGCATCATCAAGCCCGGCTTTAAGCCCTGCACGCGGATCGTCAGAGAGTCCGACCAAGAGCGCGTTCATCCGTTCGATCTCGGCGGCCTGATCATTGGTGACGTTGGTCGTGAACTCAAACAGCACCGGGTCGTAGGCTGAACCCGGCTGTTCCAGCAGTTCCTCAACCATCTTCACCGCGCCCTCGTGGTGGGTGATCATCAAGCTCAGGAACAGCCGGTCGAAACCCGTGCCTTTGGACTGAGCGAGCTGGGCCATCTGTTCGGGCGTAGCCATGCCGGCCATCTTGTGGTCGGTGTGCATCGCGTGGTGCGCCGTTGGGTCCGGCGCCTTCTGGCCGCGTTCACGCAGCCATTGCTGCATGAACTTGATCTCATCGCCCTGCGAGACGTTGATGCGTCCGGCCACGTCGATCAGCTCGGGCCGGTTTGTGCGGTCGGCGACCAGAGCGGCCATTTCGAGGGCCTGATGATGATGCGGGATCATGTCCTGCATGAATTGCACGTCTGCCGGCGAATAACTCGTATCGGCGATCTTAACCGCCTCCGCGGCGCTGAGCTCCCGCGCCGGCTTGCCCGGCGCGCCCGGCTTGATGATGGGCACCTGGGCCATGCCGTCGGACACCAGGCCTACGAAAACCACGCCCAGGCAGAAGTTCCTGAGCAGTCGAATCGGGGAATCATGGGTTGCTGTCAATGGATACGCTCCTTGTTCGGTCCTTCACAGCCCTCAATCTACCAGAATGAAAGGGCACAGGGAATCAATTCGGCATCACGTCCTGCCGTGCCTTCCCGCGCGCCGACAACCTCGCTCTCTATTCCGTTATAGTGGATTTTTTGCACAGCGTCAGACCATGGCTGCAGGCTAGAGGGAGAGGCAAATGCTCGCAGCGCGGGCTAAGAGCCCAGCCCGAGGAAACGGGAGACGTGACAGCGATCTATTGGATGGTTACCTTGACGAGTGCACTCATCGTGCAAGCCGGAACCTACCTGATTTCCCGATTGAGGCGCAAATTTTTCCTGATAAGCGCTTTGGTGGTCATTCTTGTTTACGGCGGGTTGTTCCTGCTCGGGCCCCGGCACTGGCTGATTACCAACTGGGCTGTCCTGGCTGCGGCTGTTGCGGTCGGTTCGGCAATCGGAAGGCTGCTCAAATCGCCGCCATCCCTCTATTCCTTCGGATTGGCCGCCAGCGTTGCCGACGTACTCTCCTACACACGGGGGGTGACGTTCTGGCTGCTCTCCGATCCGCGCCAGGAGGCAAATCCGCTCCTCAGCCTGCTGACCATCTCCCTGCCTGCCCAGGACAGCCTGCAACCGGTGGTGGGGATCGGTGATCTGATCATCCTGGCTGCCTTGACCTTTGCCTTTCTCAGGATGGGCTATCGCAGTCCGGGACTGATCCTCGCTCCGCTGGCCGGATTGATGGCGGCCTTGCTCATTGGACTCCGGATTGGCGGCATCTTTGCCATCCCCTTCATCGTGGGTGCCGCATTAATTGCCCTGCGGGTCAGGCAGCAGAGGGGAAGCGCCACTGAGGCACAAAGGACACAGAGGACAGATGGCTTCCCCTGATTCCTCTTCTGTGCACTCTGTGCCGCTGTGGCAAGGCCGGTACGTCAGTCTTGGGTCAGCTCTTGCAGCTTGGCGCGGACATCCTCCATCTTGACTTGGTGATCCGGCTGCTTGAAGAGCACCTCGCCGTCGGCTGAATGAATCACGATGCCGTGGTTCTGGAATCCCAACTCGGCCACGGCCGCCATGGACTCATCGGTAGTCGCGTCGATGTTGTGTCCCTGGACTTTTCCTGCAAACTCCTGCTCCAGCCCGCTCACGGCGGGTCGCACCTTGGCGCAGATGGGTCAACCGGGCAAGTAGTAGTAGGTGACATCCAACGGAGCTGCCTCTGCCGACTGGCCGCAGCCGATGCTCGACAGGACGGCCCCCAGGCTGAAAAGGCCCAAAAGGGAAATGGCGAATGCTTTTTTCATTCTTTGCTGGCCTCCGAATTTGCGCCTGCAGCAGGCGCCTTGCGATTTTTGAGGAATGATTCTATGGGTAAAAGCCGCGCCAGACAAGGGAGCTTGCTGCCCAAGCCGTGCGCACAAGCCCAGTGAGGACTCAGGCGCGCAGGTTCTTGACGGGATCGACCTGCATGGCGCGGCGGACGGGGAGATACATGGCGATGGCAGCGGTCAGCACGAGAAAAAGGGACATGGCCGTGAAGGTCATCCAGTCGGTGGGAGACACCCCGTAGAGAAAGCTTGAAAGCGTTCGGGAAGCCAGGCTGGATCCGGCCAATCCGATGGCGATGCCGACTGCTACCAAGCGCAGTCCTTGCCTGAGGGCTCCAGCGGCCAGGCACCTGTTGGACGCTCCCAGCGCCTTGCGGATGGAAAGTTCGGCGCGGCGCTGGTTGACCCAGAAGGAAAGGGTTCCATAGATGCCCACGGCGGCCAGAACCAGGGCCAGGGCGGCAAAGAGGCTCAGAAGAAGGGCATAGAAGCGGGGCTGCGCCAATGACAGGGAGATGCGCTGCTGAAGGGGGGAAATCCAATCCACCGGCTGGTTGGGGTCGACTGACCAAACGGCCCGGCGCAACGATCGGGCCAGTGCCTCCGGGCCGACTGAGGAGCGAACCGTGAAATCCATGTAGGAAAAGATGAAATGGGGCTGGGTGTAGGGGACATAGACCTCAGGCTGGCTGGGCAGCCCCAGTCTGCTTTGCTTGAAGTCGGGAACCACCCCCGCCACCTCCAGCCAGGGGGCTTGCTCCCCTGTGGCGATGATCTTGAGGCGCTTTCCG
>JANQFM010000434.1 GCA_028277865.1 Acidobacteriota bacterium | reverse complement strand
GAGGGGCATTCATTCGGATCTCAGAGCGGGGCACAGGTAAGATCCCTATGTCACTCTGAAGAGTCCAAAGGTGGAGGACGATGCTTGGGGGGCGGTCTGATTGCTCCAGCTCTTGGAGCAGGGAGAGGCAATCTTTCGGGGAGCCTGGACGAAGGCCGTAGCCTTCGCCATTGCGGTGCTCGAAGCGTTCTGCCGGTCGGACGACTGTCACATGGTGGCCTTGGTCGGCGAGGTGTTGCAGGATTGCCTGGCTGAGCGGATCCTCGCAGGCGAAAACCAAATAATTCTGCTGCGCGACGGAATCTATTTGCCGGTCGGGCAGGAAAGGTGCGGCGCTTTTGCGCCAAGTGGGGAAGTAAAACCAGTCCGACAGCTGCTTTTGAGGGGATGAGGCGGCTGGAGTTTGCTGGGGCTGCGAGGACCGGGAAGGGGCATCGATCCAGTAACGGCGCCTTTCGAAGGGATAGGCGGGCAAGGCCAGCCGCCGCAGTTGCTCGCCGGAATGCAAAGCCTCCCAATCGACCTCGACGCCCTCCAGCCAAAGCTGTCCCAAGGCGGCCTGCAAGGCGGCGTCATCCGGTTGCGGAGAAAGGGGATGGGGCAGAGAGGAAAGAACGGCTTGCCCGGAAGTGCGGGCGGGATGGCGGCGGGCTAATGCGCTTAGGACTTTTCCCGGCCCCACTTCGAGCAGAATCCGCCGAGGCTCCTGCAGCAGCCGCGCCAAACCGTCGGAAAAGCGCACCGGACGACGCAAGTGCCGTACCCAGTAGGCCGGATCGGTGGCTTGCTCCGGGCTGAGCCAGCCGCCACTCAAGTTGGAGATGCAGGGAATGCGGGGCGGCTGCAATGTGATCTTGGCCAGCAGGCGTTCAAAGGGCGCCTTCATAGGCTCCATCAACGCCGAATGGAAAGCGCGGTCGACCTTGAGCCGACGGCTCTGAACTCCTCGGCTCTGCAGCCGAGGCCGAACCGCCTCGATTGCATCCACTGTCCCGCTAAGGACACAGGAAGCGGTGCCATTGACCGCCGCCAGCTCGATCCCCTCACTCAACCAAGACTGCGCATCGTCTTCGCTCAAGCCCACCGCCAGCATGGCCCCCTCGGGCATCTGATCCATCAGGCGTCCCCTCTCAGCCACCAGCCTCAAAGCGTCCTCCAGCGAAACGACCCCCGCCAGGCAAGCCGCCACATACTCGCCCAAGCTGTGTCCCATCAAAGCCCGGGGCCGAACCCCCCAGGACATCCACAGGCGGGCCAAGGCGTATTCGACAGCAAAGAGGGCAGGCTGAGGAGGAAGGGAGTCCAAGGTCCAAGGTCCAAGGCCCAAGGCCTCGGAACTGTCTTGATGCTGTCTCCATTCCCCGACGATTTCGGCACAACGATCCAACTCTCTCCGAAAGACCGGCTCTGTTGCGTAGGTCTTGGAGGCCATGGCGGGGTGTTGGCTGCCTTGGCCGGGGAACAGAAAAGCGATGGGGCGGTCGCCCGGCTCGACTCTTGAAGTGATGATGGCTGGGGCGTCATCATCGTCCTCTTTCTTTCTCAGTCCGGCGAGCGCCTCTTGAGGCGTCCGGCAGACCAGGAAGCACCGATGGTCAAACGATTTGCGCCCGACCTGCAGCGTATAAGCAACCGAAGCCAGCCTGGCCTTGCCTTCTTCCTCCTCCCCCACCTCTGCCCTCTCTCTGCGCCTCTGCGCCTCTGGGTGAAACCATCCCGCCAGCCTGCCGACGGACTGCTCCAGTGCCGCCGCAGTCTTGGCCGACAGCACCAAAAGCTGCCACTCGCGATGGGCTTTCTCACTGCTCCGGGGCGGCGCTTCCTGCAGGATCACGTGGGCGTTGGTGCCTCCGATGCCGAAGGAACTGACCCCCGCCCGACGTGGGAACGCTCCATCGGCCTGCCAGGGAGTCAGCTTGGTTTGGACGTAAAAGGGGCTGCTTTCGAAATCGATCTCAGGGTTGGGTTCCTCAAAGTGGAGGCTGGGCGGGATTTGGCGATGCTGCAGTGCCAGTACGGCCTTTATAAACCCCGCCACGCCGGCGGCGGAGTCGAGGTGCCCGAAGTTGGATTTGACCGAGCCCAGGGCGCAGTAGCCTTTGCGGTCGGTGCTGAGGCGGAAGGCCTGGGTCAATGCAGCCACCTCGATGGGATCGCCCAAGGGAGTCCCGGTGCCGTGGGCCTCGATGAGGCGGATCGTCCCGGCCTTGACGCCGGCAGCGGTCTGGGCTTCGGCGATGACTTCGGCTTGGCCGTCCGTGCCGGGAGCGGTGTAGCCCACCTTGTGCGATCCGTCGTTGTTGCAGGCCGATCCCAGCACCACGGCCCGGATTTCGTCGCCGTCAGCCAGGGCGTCTTCCAGCCGCTTGAGGGCCACCACGCCGCATCCGCAGCCTCCCGCAAAACCCTGGGCGCGGGCGTCGAAGGCGCGGCAATGCCCGTCGGGCGAAGCGATGCCGCCTTGCTGGTAGATGTACCCCTGCACCTGGGGAATGAAGATCGAAACGCCTCCCGCCAAGGCCAGGTCGCAGTGGTAGTCGAGCAGGTTTTGGCAGGCCGAGTGGATGGCGACCAGCGAGGTGGAGCAGGCGGTGTTGATGCTCAGGCTGGGGCCCTTGAGGTTGAACTTGTAGGAGACCAGGGTGGCCAAAAAGTCCTTTTCGTTGGCGATGGAGATTTGAAAGCCCCCCGCCGACCGCATCAGCTTTTTGTTGGGAAAGATGTTGTAAAGGAAATAGGTGTTCTGGCCTGATCCGGCAAAGACTCCGATGCGCCCCTGGAAGGCTTCGGGATTGCAGGCGGCGTCCTCCAGGGCTTCCCAGGCGCATTCCAGCAAGACGCGCTGCTGAGGATCGGTGATCTCTGCTGCGCGGGGAGTGAAGCCGAAAAAATCGGCGTCGAACATCTCGACGCCCTCCAGGATGGCGCCCGCCTTGACGTAGTTGGGATTCTTCAAGGCCGAGGCAGGCGTTCCCGATTGCAGCAGTTCCTGGTCGTTGAAGTAGGTCACCGACTCGACGGCCTGACGCAGGTTGTCCCAGAACTGTCGAACATTCTTGGCACCGGGAAATCGGCATGACATACCGACGACAGCAATGGAGTCGGAACTGCTCAACTTGGTCTCCTTGGGGTTTCACGCACAGGCGCAGAGACGCGGAGAGAGGGAGAAGAGAGGAGGTCTTATTCTCTTCTTTCTTCACTGCGTCTCTGCGCCTGTGCGTGAAACCTCTTCTTTTCAGCGCGTCGCTGGCGGGCTCGGCGACGCTTGCCAGTTCGCTGTTTCACTGCCTGCAGATCGACTTGGGACCGCACCACCTGCTCGGCGCTCTCCAGTCGGCGGGCCAGGGAGTCGATAGTGGGGTATTGAAACAGCTCCACCATCGACAATTCGCAACCCAAGGCCTTGCGCAATCCCCCATGGACGCGGGCCATCAACAACGAATGGCCGCCCAGGTCGAAGAAATTGTCGTAGACGCCGATTCGGGATCTTTGCAAAACCTGCTGCCAAACGGCGGCGATGCGGCGTTCGGCCTCAGAGCGGGGCAGGACGGTTTCCGGCAGCGGCGCCGCTGGAAGGGGACTGTCCCCAACAGGAAGGGCGCTGCGGTCGAGCTTTCCTCCGGCAGTTCGGGGCAAAGCCTCCAGCCACATAAAGCTGGAGGGAACCATGTAGGAAGGCAGGCGCTGGCGGAGGAAGGAGGGCAGGGGAGGGGAAAGAGAGGAGTCGGGAGTCGGGAGTCGGGAGTCAGGGAGAAAGGGGCCGGGAGCAGAGCTTTCAGGCTCCGCCTCTGCACCGCGAATCACCGACTGCGAACCGCGAACTCTGCTCTCCGCCCTTCCTGACTCCTGATTCCCGACTCCCGACTCCTTCCTCACCACATACGCCACCAGCCGATGATCGAGCGCCACCACAGCCGCCTGGCGGATCTGGGGATGCTCCACCAGGGTTGCTTCGACCTCACCCGGCTCGATGCGGAATCCCCTCAGTTTGACTTGGCTGTCCGTCCGACCCAAAAAGACGATCTGCCCCTCGGCATGCCATCGGGCGCGGTCGCCGCTGCGGTAAAGGCGTGCGCCGGCTAATTCGCTGAAGGGATCCGGCAAGAAACGCTCGGCAGTCAAAGCAGGATGCCCCTGGTAGCCTCGTGCCAGGATCCCGCCCAAAAACAGCCCTCCGGCTACGCCGGCAGGAAGCAGCCGAAAATTGCTGTCGAGAATGTAAGCCGTCCGGCCCGGCAGCGGGCGCCCGATGGGCAGCCACTGCCCCTCGGCGGCGAAATGCCTGCCCGCAAAGCAGCCCAGCGCGGTGGCGCCCGCCACGGATTCAGTGGCCCCGTAAAGGTGGAAAGCGCTGCAGGCGCTCTGGGCGGCGCGTTGCCACAGAGCTTGCCCCTCGGGCGTCATCTCCTCTCCGCCTACTGCCACCACCCGCAGGGGCGGGCGGAACAGCTCTTCGGTCTTCAGATCGCGGGCCAGTTCTGCCCAATAAGCCGTGGGCAAGTCGATCACCGTCAGCTGACCGGCGGCCGACCGGTCGGCAAACTCTCCACAAGGCGAGAGCGGACCCTGCGGCATGACCAGGCAAGCGCCTGCCATCAGGGCTGGAAAGATCTGCTCCAGTGAGGCGTCGAAGCTGAGGGAATAAAACTGCGAAACCCGGTCGCTCGGACCCAGCCTGAAAAGCTCCGCCAGAGCCCGAAAATGACTGGTCGCCGCCTGGTGGGAAACGGCCACGCCTTTGGGCTTTCCGGTCGATCCGGAGGTGTAGATCATATAGGCCAGGGCTTGCCCACCGCTCGGTGGCCGAGCTTTTTGGGGATGGATGAGATCAGGGCCGGCCACTATCTCATCCAGGTCGAGTTGCCCGGTTTCCGCACCCGCTTGAGTGCCGGCCCGGATTACGATTCCCACCCCGGCATCGCCCATCAAAAACTCGATCCGCCGTCGCGGAAGGTCAGGGTCGAGGGGCAGGTAAACGCCGCCCGCCTTGAGGATCCCCAGCAGTCCCCAAAGCGTTTCCGGATTCCGTTTCAGGCACAATCCCACCAGACTCTCCGCACCCAGTCCCCGCTCGATCAATGTCTGGGCGAGGACTTCGGCCAAGCGGTCCAGCTCGCCAAAACTGATCTGCTGCCGACAGCAAACCGCCGCTACGGCGTCCGGCCGAAGCCTTGACTGGCGCTCTACCAGGTGGTGCAGGGCGCAATCTTGCCTGGAGTCCTCAGTGGAGGGATTGAAGCTCCAGTCGAGCAGTTGGCGGCGTTCGGCGCAGCTCAGGAAGACCAGCTCAGAAATGCGCTGATGCGGTGTGCAGGCAGCAGATTCCAGAATGGAGCGGAATTGGCCGTGGAGCCGCAGCATGGTTGTACGGTCAAAAAGATCCCGGTTGTAGATCCAGACTCCCCTCAATCCCGGATCGCTTTCCCAAAGGTGGACTTCGAAGTCGAAAAGCGCCGTGTGGACTTGGGAGGGCAGCTCGCGCACCAGCGTCTGCTGCAATTTGACAGGCGGTTTGGGGTTGTTCTGCAGGGCGAAGAGAACCTGAAAAAGAGGGCTGCGGCTCAAGTCCCTTATGGGCTGCAGATGCTCCACCAGTTTTTCGAAGGGGAGATCCTGATGGGCGTAGCCCTGCAGGGCCGTGTCCCGGGTCCGTTTGATCAGTTCATCGAAGGGAGGATCGCCGCCCAGACGGCAGCGCAGAACCAGCGTGTTGACGAAAAAGCCGATCAGCTTCTCGATGCCGGGATGGTTGCGGTTGGCGATAGGGGTTCCCGCGGCAAGATCGCTCTGGCCGGTGCAGCGGTGCAGCAAAGCGGCAAAGGCCGCCAGCAAGGTCATGAAAAGAGTGGCATCGTGACGGCGGCTGAGAGCCTGAAGCGAACCGAGTAGCTGCGCCGGATAGCGGACGTCCAGGCGCGCCCCTTGAAAACCCTGCACGGCGGGCCGCGGGCGGTCGCCCGACAGCTCCAGCACCGGCACGTCGGCCAGCTGCCTTTTCCAATAATCCAAATGCTCCTCCAGCACGGCGCCCCGCATCCATCCCCGCTGCCAAGCGGCAAAGTCGGCGTACTGCAGGGGGAGTTCCGGCAAAGCTGAGGGATGTCGCCGGCAAAAAGCCCGAGAGATCTCGGACAGCTCGCGGATGAACACAGGGATCGACCAGCCGTCGGCTGCGATGTGGTGGAGAGTCAGAAGGAGGCAGGAAAAGGGACGGAGACCGGAATCCGCAGACCGGAAACCGGCAGAGGGACTTTGGGCTTTGGACTTTGGACTCCACCCCTCCGGCCCCGCGAACTGCGAACTGCGAACTGCGAACTCTCTCCCAATCAGCACTACGGTCGCCCGAATGACCGGTCCCTGAGTCAGGTCGAAGGGACGCAGGGCTTCGCGGCGGGTCAGTATTTGCAGCTCGGCTTGTCTGAGCCGCTGGGAAAGGCCTTGCAGATCCACCACCGGCAGCGGGAATGGGTGCGGAGGAACAATTCGCTGTTGGGGTTGGCCGTCCGGGGCGGGGAAGCAGGTTCGCAAGGTCTCGTGGCGACGGACGATCTCACTCAAGGCGAGCTGCAAGGCGGGCAAGTCGAGCTTTCCTTCGATCTGCCAAGCCGAGGGGATGTTGTAGAAGGGAGTGCCGGGAGTCAGGCGGTCCAGGAACCAGAGGCGCTGCTGGGCGAATGAAAGGGGAAGCTGCCCCTGGCGAGGCACCGGACGGATCGCCCTGGAACGGCTTTGCGCCCTCTCCACTGAATCGTCGCCGCTATGCGCAGAATGGGCGCCCAAATCGTCCAGCCGCGGCACTCGCCCGCCGACCAGGACGTGGGCCAGTTGATGCTGGGCGCCCAGTCCCAGGGGAGCGCGCAAGGGCATCAGGTCGAAGTCCCCGATGGCGCACAGCCCGATCCGGTGGGCATGGCTTTCGGTCATGAGCAGCTGGCCCATGCATCCGGCTTCGATGAGCGCTTCGGGGCTGCCGTAATCGGGGAACAGGGAGCCTGTCGCCTCCCAGTCGGCCACCAGAAGGATCCAGAAGGCGGAGCCTTCCAGCAGAGGCAGATTGGACGGCTTGACGAGCGAAGAGTAGTCCAAGGACCAAGGACCAAGGTCCAAGGTCGAAGAATCGCCAGAGCCTCCCCCGTTTGAAAGGCGCACCAGACGGTGCTCGGAAGGCTGGTAGCAGTAGGCGCCCCCTGCCAGTCCGTCCACCCTTTCCGGCTTGACGACCAGGTAGGTCTGAACGGGGTAAAGCCCTCGGCTGGAAGGGTAGCGGTACTTGAGAAGCAGCGATCCCAGAGGGCGCAAGGGGCGCAACGTGTCCAGCAACCCTGACAGGTCTTGCAGCGCCAGCGGCTCTTTTCGAAATCGGCGCCAGCTGCGTCGGGCGGCATAAAGGCGCTGCAGAGTACTGATTGCCTCGGGACGGGAGAGCTGCACAAAAGGCTTGCCTTGAACGGTTCGCAGCCCTGGGCGGCGGTCCTTGAATTCCCGAGCTTGCAGCGGATCGGCGATGGAGGGGTGGTCGGGCGGCGAAGGTGCCGGGGCTGAGGGCAATAGACCATCGATCCCGTCGGGAATCAGGGCCTCGCTCCAGGCGGGCCGCAAGGCGGCATCCAGGCGCGCCGGGGACTCAACCGGGCCGCAAAGCAGGGCCAGCAGCAGTTCCTGGTCCTGCTCCAATTGCATCTGAGGACGCAGGGATTGGAAGTCGATCTCCCGCAATGGGCACATTCCCAAGCTCTGTCCGCCGTCGTAGCAGGGACTCATCAGCAGCTGGCACATGTAGCCCGACTCCAACAGGCAAAATGCGCGGGTCCAGCGGGCGTAAAGCGGCGCGATGGCCGAGTAGCGGGCCACCAGATGGAGGGTCAGGGCCGACTGGCGGTAGACTGGGCGGTTGAAAGGGGCATGAGCCGATTCACGCTCCCCGGCATAGCCGGAAAGCCGGATGAGCCGGTGCCGCAGGGGATGGTGGTAGTAGGTTCCAGCCTCCAACCCTTCGATCTTCCCCGGCTTCACCTGGATGTAAGCTTGGACCGGATAGAGGCTGCCCGCTGAAGGGTAGCGGTACTTGAGACGCCCTTCTTCGCCCGGCACCTCTATGGGGCACAGGCGGGCCAGCAAGGCGTCCAACTCCGCCAGCTGGACAGGACGCGAAAGAAACTCCCGATGACTGCGTCGCAAGGCGCAAAAAGCCTTGCGACCCTCATCCGGCGCCTCCGGCAGCTGCACGCCCGGTCTTCCTTCCAGGCCACGCCTCCAACCGGGACGCCGCAGCTTGAACTGCACCCGTTGCAGGGCGCTGGATCGCTTGGCTGGACGGGCAACCCCATCCCGCTCCGGCCCGCCCAGCAATTTCAACAACTCGACCTTATGCTCCCCCAGTTGAGCCCGCAACTCTTTGGTCATCACCCCTTTGGGAGCCCGGAAGCGCAGCCTCTCATCCTGAACCCAAAGTTGCACTCCCAAATCGGAGAGCCTGGAATAGATCCCCTGCGCCGTCACCCTCTTTCCCTCCTCCCCTCTTCCGGGCTTTGGGAGGCCGATCCGTTCTCTGCCACCACCAGGCTCAAGAAGCGTCCCCCTTCCTCAAACACCAATCCCATTTCCAGCAGCTCCGCCAAGGCTCCATCCGTATCCTGGTCAGCTTTCACCCGAACCGGTCTTTGCAGCCGCTCAAGCAATGCCAAACCTGCCTCGCTCAAGCGATGCTCCACCAATTCCCCGCAACGCGTATCGCAGACCTTGCTCACTGCTCCCTCTTTCCTCAAGCACAGCTCCGGCCGAACTTCGCCCGGCGCCCAGCGCCGCTTCCACTGGCGGATTGCCTGCTCCAGCCTTGCGAACCAGACCGCCTTCATGCGGAAGTAATCCGACGATCCCGCCTTGCGGTCGCTGAAGTAGTAGGCCAGGTTGGCCAGCGAACGACGGGGGAAGGGATAGATGAAGGAATAGAAGTCAAAGGGCTCCAGCTGCAGCCCGTAATGGTCCGCCTGCGTGAAGTAAGGGCTGTAGCGGTCAAAGCGCACCGGATAGGTTCCGCTGGGGGGCGGCAAGTGGGTGAGCAGAGGGAGGTAGAGCAGGTAATGGCGATAGACCTCTTGTTGAATGTCGGCCTCTTCGCCGGGGAATCCCGCCAACAGGTTCCATTCGGGCTCGATTCCGCACACCAGGCAGTCCTTGAGCAGCATCAGGTTGCGGAATGAGGTGACTCCCTTGCGCATCAGCTTCAGGGTGTAGGAGGAAAGCGCCTCGATCCCCGGCTGGACGCGCCGTACTCCCGCCTCTGACATCACCTTCAGGTCTTGGCGGGTCAGGTCCGATTTGACTTCGTAGAACAGCTCCACGTTGGGAGGCGGCCGCAAGCGGGGAAAGACGTCCTTCAGGTAGCTCTTGGGCATGATGTTGTCCACCGAAAAGAGCTTCAGGCGCGGGTAGCGGGAGGCGTACCGGAACAGCCAACGGATCTGTCGCAAGGCGTTGGAGGGGCTCATGGAGCGGTATTTCATGGTGGAGGCGTTGAGTCCGCAAAAGGTGCAGTGAGCCCGTTCGCCCCACCAGCAGCCGCGGGAGGTTTCGAAATAAAGGCTGGGTTCCAGGCTTGCATCGGGAAAATTCTTTTCCAGAGCCTCGAAGAACGGCTCGTAGTCCAGCTCGATCCAGCTGTCGATGTCCAGTTCCTCCCCCAGTGCTGGAGCGTTTTTCGGTTTGCCCTTGCGGGACGCAATTCCGGCAATTTCCGTGTAGCCTTCCGGAGATCCTTCCAAGAGAAGCTGGACAAAGCGGGGAAAGCTGATCAGGGCCGGTCCCAGGAAGACGTAGTCGATCCAAGGCACGTTGCGGGAGATTTCCTGACCCATGGGCGGCTCGCAGTTGGCGCCCCCCATGACGGTGAGGATGGAAGGGCGGCGCTGCTTCAGGCGACGGGCCAGGGCGAAGCTGGGGACGTTTTGGGCGAACATGGAGGTGAATCCCACCAGGTCCGCCTCATCCAGTCGGTGCTCCTCGATGAGGCTGTCGAGCAAGTCGCCGGCTTGCCGGCGCTTGGCGCAGATGACGTCCAGGGATTGCTGCAAGCGGCGTCCGGGGCGCGGATAGAAGCGCCGCAGGTAGGCCCGGCTGTCGTCGGGCTGATCGGGAAAAGCCTGTCGGCGGAAGATCCAGTCCCCCATCCCCGAAGTCTGATGCTCGATTGCGGAGCCGATCTCGCGGTAGATCCCCATGCCCAGGAAGCGAGCCATCCGTTGGTTGAGATAGTGCACCCCGCAATCGACCTGCCCCGGCAGCTCTTCTTCCAACCGGGCCTTCAACTGAGTCAGCCCGATCGAAGGGGTGCTCAAGGAGGCAAATGGCATATTGATGAGCTTGATCTTCAGCATGGATGATCCTGCCTCATATTTCCCCCTCCTCCCAATCAGCCTCTTCCAGCGAGTCCGGCGGAGGGGATGTTGTCGGGCCTCCGTTTTCGGCTGGGGATAGCTGAGAGTGGTAGCGATTGAGCAGAGCCTGGACGGTCGGGAGCTGGAAGAGTTCGTTAAGGCGCGGTCGGAAGTGGAATTCTTCCTCCAGGCGGTTGGCGATGCGGGTCATTTCGATAGACGTGGCGCCCAATTCGAAAAGGTCGGCCAAAGGGTCCACGAAATCGCGGTTGAGTATTTCTGCGACTAACGAGTTGACTTGAGCTGCAAGCCCGGGCGTTATATCGACTTCTCCCTTGTCGGCCGCCGTCAGCGAGGGTGTTTGGGGTGCGGGCAGGGCGGGGCGGTCGACCTTGCCGTTCGAGTTGAGGGGGAAGCTTTCCAGGATTTGATATGAGAAGGGCAGCATCGACTGGGGCAGGCGTTCCTCGAGGTGCCGGCGCAAGGAGGCGGAATCGATTGCCTCGCCGTTGTCCGTCACCACGTAAGCGGCCAGGCGGCGAACCCCCTCCGACTCGACGACTGAAACCACTGCATCCCGCACCTGGGAGTGTTGGCGCAAGGCAACCTCGATCTCCCCCAATTCGATGCGGTGGCCCTGGATCTTGACCTGGAAGTCTTCGCGCCCCAGAAACTCGATATTTCCGTCAGGCAGGTAGCGGCCCAAGTCGCCCGTCCGGTAAAGGCGTTCTCCGCTGCGGGGATGGGTGACGAAGCTGGAGCGCGTTTTTTCTTCATCGCGCCAATAGCCTTCGGCCAAGCCTTCTCCTGCAATGTACAGCTGCCCGGCAACCCAGTCCGGGCAAGGCCGCATCTGCTCGTCCAGTACGTGAAAAGTCTGATTGGCCAGGGGACGCCCGTAGGGAATGCTCTTGCAGTTGGGCTGGACGTCTTGGATGGGGTGGAAGATGGACCAGATGGAAGCTTCGGTGGCGCCGCCCAGGCTGATCTGCCGGGCACGGGGTGCGATCGAGCGGATGCGGTTGGGCAGTCCGACGGGGATCCAGTCGCCGCTCATCATCACCAGGCGCAAGGGGTCCGCCCAGCCGGAAGGGTGCCGTCGGCCGTACTCGCAAAGCAGCTGCATAAGGGCCGGAACCGAGTTCCAGACCGTCACCGAGTGGCGCACGAGCAGTCGTGCCCAGTGGGCCGGATCCTGCCGCTGCCCTGCCTCGGGCATCACAATCGCGGCACCGGCGGCCAATGTGCCGAATATGTCGTAAACGGAGAGGTCGAAGCTGAGCGAAGAAAGAGCCAATACCCGGTCGCCGGCTTGAAGGTCAAAGCGGCGGTTGATGTCCAGGACAGTGTTGGCAGCCGCTTGATGGCTGATCATGACCCCTTTGGGGAAGCCGGTCGAGCCAGAGGTGTAGATCAGGTACGCCAAGTCCTGCGCTTTCTGACGGGGCTGAGCGGGCGGTTTGGCCGGCCCTTTCGGCTGGCCTCCTTGCACCAGCAAGACTTTGTGGCCGGCAGGGATGCGTTCAGCAGTGCGGGATTGGGCCACTGCCAGCTCGGCTTGACCGTTTTCGAGCAGATACTGGAGACGCAGCCTGGGAAGCTCGGGATCGA
>JANQFM010000368.1 GCA_028277865.1 Acidobacteriota bacterium | reverse complement strand
TGCCTGTTGTTGGTCGGGGCCGGACTGCTGATGCGAAGCTTCTTGCGCCTTCTCGAAGTCGACCTCGGCTTTCAACCCCAGGGGCTGGTCACGCTTCGCGTCGATCCAGGACCGAGCTACTCGAACCGGGCACAAAGAACGGCCTTTGTGAACGCCATCTTGGAAAAGGCCAGAAGCGTACCCGGAATCGATTCGGCCGCCATCACCGACGCGCTGCCTTTGGACCGCAACCGCAGCTGGGGAATCCGAGCCGTGGGAGAAACCTATCCTCCCGGGCAAAGACCGACTGCCTTTGTAAGGTTAATCAGCCCGGAATATGCCCGCACCATGAAGATTCCCCTCGTGGCCGGGCGCGAATTCAACTCACAGGACCAGAGCGACAGCGAGGCGGTGGTGCTGATCAACCAGAGCGCGGCTGCACGACTGTGGCCAGGTGCCGACCCGCTGGGACGAATGGCTCTCTTCGGCGGCACTCGGCGGGTAGTGGGAATCCTCAAGGACGTCCGGCACAGCAGCCTGGAGCTGAACGCCGGCCTGGAGGCCTACATTCCCATCACCCAGATCAGTTCCGACTCCTTGGACCTGGTGATCCGCGGCAGCCTGCCCACATCGGTCGTAGCGAGCGGGCTGCGTTCGGCTCTAAGGCAGGTGGATGCCAACCTTCCCCTCAATAACTTCCGCCCTGTAACACGCCTGGTCGACCGCTCCGTCTCGCCCCGGCGCTTCTTTATGACCATGTCGGCTGCATTCGCGCTGCTGGCCCTGATCTTGGCCTCGCTGGGAATCTATGGGGTGATCTCCCACTCTGTGACCCAAAGAAGGCCGGAAATCGGCATTCGCATGGCATTGGGGGCCTCGGCGACTCGTGTTCGGGCCGCAGTCATCAGCCAGACCATGCGCCTGGTCGTTGTCGGCATCGTCCTGGGAGCTGTCGGCTCGATCGGCTTGGCCCACCTGATGGCCTCGCTGCTGTTCGAAGTCAGTCCCACCGACCTGAGCACCTTTGCTGCGGTCATCGCACTGTTGACGGGAGTCGCCTTGCTGGCCGGCTATATCCCCGCCCGGCGCGCTTCGAGGATCGACCCCCTGGCGGCTTTGCGATCGAGCTGATGCCCGCCACTGTTCCCTTTCGATCACTGTTCGAAGGCCGGAGCAGTCCATTGCAGCCCTTGCAGGTACTTTTTGAACCACTGTATCTCCTCGATCATCAGTCTGCGCCGGTGGCGAGGCTCCCGGATGCCGTGCCCTTGGCGGGGAAACTTGATATAGCGGACCGGCGCCTTTCCGATGTCTCGCAAAGCGGTGAAGAACATCAAGCTTTGACCGACGCTTGAGGTCTGGTCAGCGCCTCCGTGAAAGAGGATCGATGGGGTGGTGACGTTCTTGACGAAGCTGATCGAAGAACGCTTGCGCCATTCTTGCGGATCGTCCCAGGGAGTTGAACCGATGTACCAAAGCGAGACATCGAAGTTGAACCCCGGACCCGTCTCGGCGGCCCAGTTGCCGACCATGGCACCGATCGAGGCAGCCTTGAAGCGGTTTGTGCGGGTGATGGTGTAGCTGGCGCTGACTCCTCCCCAGCTCCAGCCTCTCAGGCCCAATCGACTCTCATCCACTCCGAAGTGCTCAATGACGTGATCCACTCCGGTCATCAGGTCGACATACTCGCCGTCCCCCACTTCGCCCATCAATCCTCGCAAGTGGATATCTCCGTAGCCTGTGCTTCCCCTGAAGTTGGGTGCCAAGACAGCGTATCCAAGGCCGTTGAGCACCTGGAAATCGGCCCGAAAAGCATTCTCGGCCACCCCGGCGGGACCTCCGTGAATATTGAGGATGAGAGGGGACTGGTCGCTGCCCGTCAAAGCTGGATGATAAACCCCTTCGATCACCATTTCGCCCTTGCTTTTCCAAGCCACCACTTGGCCCTGGGAAACTCGCCTCTCCCGAATCCAGGGGTTGGCGTCGGTGATCCTCTCCAGCTGATCTCCATTGGCGTCTCCCGCCCAAAGATCAGGCGGCGTGGAGAAGTTCTCGTAGGTGTAGACCATTCGTTGATGGTCGCGAGAGAGTCCGCGCAACCGGACTGTCCCCTTCCGGTTTGTCACGGCCCTCGCGACTCCAGTGGCGACATCCATCCTGTAGAGATTGGTATCGGTGCCGTGAATCTCATTGTAGACAAGCGCGCGGCTGTCCGGGCTCCAGTGGTAGCTGCCCGTCACCTCGCCCGTGCGCTGCCCCTCCAGGCGTCTAAGCTGAGAGGTCTGGGTATCGAGGATCCAAAAGTAGCCCACCCGAAGCTCGAATTCGCCATCGGACGGTGCCCGGAACGAGATCATTCGACCGTCGGGCGACCAAAGAGGATCGTCCTCGGGCGCCCGGTTGCGAGTCATCTGACGGAGGTGCTGGCCGTCGGAGGACAGCAGGTACAGCTCGGCTTCCCAAATGTAATTCGTGCGCCGGTCGGGTCGGGCGCTCAAGACGATCTGCTTTCCGTCGGGAGAGACGTCGAAGCTGCCGACAACCAGCTCCAGATCCCGGATCGAATGCTCCTTGCCCTCGGCCAAGTCGAAACGCCACAGGCTGGAGTAGCGGGCGAAGTTCTTGCCATGGGGTGCCGCGTCGACCGCAAAGGCGTCATCGCCCAAGCGGCGTTCCTTCTCGGTCTCCCCATCCTGCTGCACCTCGGAGAGGAAGATGATGGCGGATTCGTCTCGAAGCCATTTGTAGTCGAAAACGCCCCCCCGATGATGGGTCAATTGGCGGGCTTCTCCCCCCGCAGTCCGCATCAAGAAGAGCTGGTCCGCCTGCCCCGACTCATCTTGGCCCGTCTCGCGCAGGAAAGTGAAATAGGTGCCCCGGGGCGAGAAGCGGAAACCCCCGGCATCCTCGGCCAGGTAGGGACGGCTTTCACCTGTGTCAATCGAGGCCAAGTAGTAGCTTCGCCGCCAAGAGTTCTTGGGCCAGTCGAGTCTTCGCAGCGAGTAGAAGACGTGCTCTCCAGCCGGATCGATCAGGACGTCGCCTACGCTGGTCAACTTCAGCGAGTCATCGACGCTCAGGGCCGGCTTTTCCCCTTCCTCCTGGTCTTGAGAGGCGAGCAGATTGAGCGAGAGGCCTATTGACATCGAAATGCAAAGCAGCAGTCTATGGTGCATAAAGGCTTACTCCACTCTCCGTCCCAGGCCCGACTGGCGGGCTCGCGAAAGAGCAAATAGTGCAATGGCGGTATCCTGGGTACCGATTCCGGTCAGGTCGCAAACCGTGATTTGGTCATTCGAAGTCCGCCCGCGACGGATCCCCGTCGTAATGGCGCCGAGTTCGATGGCCCTGCCCGCCTGACCGTTTCCCAGATGCTGAAGCTCCCCGATGCGCGATGCCTGGGAGATCGAATCGCAGACCAGCAAGTCGGCACGGCTCAACACCTCCGCCTCCAGCTCCTGCTTGCCGGGATGATCCGACCCCATGGCCGTGATGTGAAGTCCCGGATGCAGCATGCCGGCCTCAATGAGGGGCGATCGAGAG
>JANQFM010000855.1 GCA_028277865.1 Acidobacteriota bacterium | reverse complement strand
GCTATGCCAAGTACCCCTTGCCTGCACACGTCGTTCACGAAATTGGCGATTATGCATCGCGCTATGGGCGCCTCAAGCTGCGGAGAGGGGAAGTCGGGCTGGTGCTGCAAGCCGAGGATGAGCCGCTGGCCGAAGAGGTGTCGCGTCATCGGAAAGTGGCCCCTTTTCTGCATAGACGCCTGACGGCCACAGAATTTGAGGTCCATCCCGGCGAACGGGGACGCCTTAAGCAGGCACTGGTCAGAATCGGCTTTCCGGCACAGGACCTGGCCGGATATGTGGAGGGCAGCCACCTTGATGTCGGGCTGCTCTCGATGACCCGTTCGGGGCAGTCCTTCCAGTTGCGCGACTACCAGAAATGGGCTGCCGAGGCTTATTATGCAGGGGGGCGGGACGAAGGAGGCTCGGGCGTGGTGGTGCTGCCCTGCGGCGCCGGCAAAACCATCGTAGCCATGGCCTGCATGTCTCAGGTACAGTCCTCGACCCTCATCCTCACTACCGGCATTACGGCCGCCCGCCAGTGGATCTCGGAGATCCTGGACAAGACCGACCTGACCGAAGACCAAGTGGGCGAGTACAGCGGCGAAGTCAAGCAGGTCCGCCCGGTGACGGTTTCGACCTACAACATCATGACCTACCGCCAGCCGGGAAGCGAAGACGGATTCCTGCACCTGGACCTGTTTGACCGGGCCAACTGGGGGCTGATCATCTATGATGAGGTCCACCTGCTACCCGCACCCGTTTTCCAGGTAACCGCTTCGCTGCAGGCCCGGCGCCGCCTGGGGCTGACCGCCACCCTGGTGCGCGAGGACGGGCGCGAGGACGACGTTTTCGCCCTCATCGGACCCAAGAAAGCCGACATCCCCTGGCGCGAACTGGAGCATCAGGGCTGGATCGCCGCCGCCGCCTGCCAAGAAATCCGCCTCAAGCTGCCCGACCCCTTGCGCATGGAGTACGCCGTAGCCGACGCACGCCGCAAATTCCGCCTGGCCGCCGAGAATCCGGGCAAGAACCAGATCGTGGAAGAGCTGCTCGAAAAGCACTGCGGCAGGCAGGTCTTGATCATCGGCACTTTTGTCGACCAGCTGCGTCGGCTGGCGCGGCATTTGGACCTCCCGGTCTTGACGGGTTCGACGGGCCAAAAGAGGCGCGATCAGCTTTACAGCGACTTCCGGCAAGGACGGATCAGGGCTCTGGCCGTCTCCAAGGTGGCCAACTTTTCTGTAGACTTACCCGACGCCTCGGTGGCCATCCAGATCTCCGGGACCTTCGGCTCGCGCCAAGAGGAAGCCCAGCGGTTGGGGCGCATTCTCCGTCCCAAGCCGGAAGAGAACCAGGCTCATTTCTACTCTTTGGTCACTCGCGACACGGTGGAGCAGGATTTTGCCCTCAAGCGCCAAATGTTCCTCTGCGAACAGGGCTATGAGTACCAGATCCATGATCTGGCCGACTTCTATGATTCGATGGGCCGGCAAGAGCTGGAAGCCGTCTCATGAAGCTCTTTGCCGTCAATTGGCAGTCTTTCCTAAGCCTGTTGGAGGGCTGGGAAGGCCTGGCTGCAAAAGCGCGGCTTGCCTATCTGAACGCACACGGCGACGCCGACCAGTTGGCGGATTCCCAGTTCGGATCGCATTTGGATTCCCTGCTCGATTGCGGTTTGCTCGTGCAGCGCCAGGGCAGCGAAGGCTCCATCTGCTCGATCCCTCGCAACCGGCTTGAATTCCGCCGTATCCTGCTGAAACTCAAAAACGTCCAGCTCTTCGAAGAACCCAGCTTCTCCGGCTTTCAGCAGTATGCCTCAAAGCACCTTCCCGGACGTTGCTATACCTCTTTGATCAATCGCCGCTGGAGCGGCAATTCGCGCCGGGCCGATCTGGAGGCGCTCTTCGAAACAGTCTGCGGCGAGGAATGGATTCGCGGGATTCTGGAACTCGATCAGGCGATTGAATTCGAGTACGCCCACCTGAACAGCGGAGAACGCCGCTTCTTTCTCACCCCGCGATTGCTCCGGCAGACCCAGGAGCTGATCAGGCTGCTCAGCCAAAGCCAGTCGCCGATCCCTTTCCGGGTGCTGCGCCAAACCTTTCACCGCATGGAACTGCCCATGCTCTTGTCCGCCGGATTGCGATACATGGTTTTTTATCCGGCGCTGCATACCGACAACTTGGAACCGATGCTGGGATTGTGGCCCCAGGTGGTCAAGCGGTTGAATGCCCCAGCGCCGCAACGCCCCAGCCCTGTCGAGGCCGAGCAAGAGTTCAGTGCGGCCTTTTTGCTCGACGACATGACCAAGGTATTGGTGGCCTGCTCCAACCGCCCTTTGCGTCTACGCGGCAACGACGGCCGGCTCTTCGCCCGCCAGTACGATCAACTGTCCTCTCAACTAATCCCCATTCCCGATTGGCTGGAGGAGTCCCTGAGCTTCGACCCCGCCCAACGTATCGGCGAGGCGCTGATTTACCTGACTCAACTCGGCCTTATCGACCAGTTGGGCACTGCCGGACAGGATCTTCGCCTGGAGGTGAACCCGACAGGGAAACGATGGCTCTCCCGGCCCACCCAAGAACGCCTGGGAGGTTTGATCGATGCAATCCGAGGTGCCGGGGAGGCGGGTTACCGCTCCTTTTTGCCCTGGGACATCGCAATCCTGTCACCCGACTTGCAGGAACGGCCTGACCTGGACGAAGCGGTAGCCAAATGCTTCCGTGATCTGCCTCGCAGCGAGTTTTTCGAGTTCTATCCATTCGGGCTCTACCACCGAGCCCTGTCCAATCCATTATTGGATGTCCGTCAGCACGCTCCGCGTTTCTCCCTCTCGCTGGGCTGGAAGCGCTTCAATCAATTGAGCAACGAAAGGCTGGAGCAGATTTGGTACAACCTGCTGCTCGAGTTCTTGCGCCAGAGGCTTATTCCCTTGGGCGGCGTCAGGGTGGGGCACTCCGGCAAAGGCAATCTGTGCTTCGCACTGACCGAGGCCGGCCTTTATCTCTTGGGGGAAACCGATCACTTCGATTACCAGAGAACAGCCGAAGGCGAGATATTGGTGCAGCCCAACTTCGAAGTCGTCTTCCTGGCGCCGTCCCCGTTGGCCGAGGCGGAAATCGGACGCTTTGCCCGCAGGTCGGGCAACGATGTGGGCCTGCTCTTCAAGCTCACCAAAAGCTCGGTGATCTCCGCCGTGGGGTCGGGATTGAGCGCCCGACAGATCATTCAAACCCTCTCCGGCTTTTCCTCCAAAGAGATCCCCTCCAACGTTGAAAAGGAGATTCGGGCCTGGGCGGGGCAGTGCCGCCGAATCAATCTCGACCAAGTGCTGCTGATCCGCTGCCCCGATGCAGACACGGCAGGCAAAGTGGCGTCCTTGGCCGGGAAGAAGGCGCGGCTGCTCAACGAGACCACGCTGGAACTGTCCGATCCCAAGGCCAAGGCTTCCTTGCTCAACAGGCTGCGGAAGGCTGGGGTCTTCCTCGAAGATTAACGGGAATCGGGAGTCGGGAGTCAGGAGTCAGGAGTCAGGAGTCAGGAGTCAAAAAGAATGCCGGATCGAGTTCCTTTTTCCGTTTCCCTTCTCCTCTTCAAATTTCCTGTCCTCCTTCTGTCTTTTCCGAACCCTTCATCGTTGATCGCGTCTAGTTTGAAGGGAAGGGCGCACTGCAAGAATCGAGTTCGGTTCAGGATGCGGGCGTGATATAGTGAAGGCCGCTTGGGAAGGCGGTTTGCCAGTGAAGCAAGCGGGGCTTCTTGAGGAATCCCCGAGTCAATCGAGGTAGCAGATGCGGAATAAACTGGGCGGATTCCTACTGATTGTGGTGATGGCGACTGCGCTGCTGGGCGGCTGGCTGGGAGACCGGGTGGCGGCCGGCGGGCCTCCGGACGACGATCTTGATACTTTGCTGCGCACCTTTACCGAAGCCTTCGCCAAGATCCAAACCCAGTATGCGGAGGATGTCGAGTCCGACCAATTGATGGAAAGCGCCATCCGGGGAATGTTGCGCACCCTCGATCCTCACAGCTCCTACTTTGCCGCTTCCGACTACAGCCAACTTCAGGAAGAGCAGCAGGGCCAGTATTTCGGCCTGGGCATTTTGATCCGCCCCGAGAGGCCCGGATCGGGCCGGGTGGTCATCGTCGAGCCGCCCGCACCGGGGACGCCGGGCTACAAAATGGGCTTGCGCCCCGGTGATGTCATCTCCAAGATCGGCGGCGAGTCGATCGACGAGTGGGAATATCCCAACGAAATCATCCCCCGCCTCAAAGGGCCCAAGGGAACCAAGGTCAACATTACAATCGAGCGCCCCGGTGAAGGCAAGCCCATCGTCATGGACGTGGAACGCGACGCCATTCCCCTGTACACCATCAAGCACTGGTTTTTCTTGGCGCCTCAGGTCGGCTACATCCGAATCGACCGTTTTTCCGAATCCACCAGCGGGGAGCTGGACGATGCCCTCGCCAAACTGGACGAGCCGACGCTCAAAAGCTTGATCCTCGACCTGCGCAACAATCCGGGCGGATCGCTGCGTCAGGCCATCGAGGTGTCTGACCGCTTCTTGAAAAAGGGCCAGGTCATCGTGACCACCCGCAACCGGGATGGCTCCGAACGCAAGCTCCGGGCACCCCACAAGCGCAAGCACCTGTATCCCATGGTGGTGCTCATCAACCGCCACAGCGCCAGCGCCAGCGAAATTGTTTCGGGTGCCTTGCAGGATCACGACCGCGCCCTGATTGTGGGAGAGACCAGCTTTGGCAAGGCTCTTGTTCAGACCGTCTTCCCGCTGGGCGAACGCCGAGGGCTGGCCCTGACCACGGGCCGCTACTACACTCCCAGCAACCGGCTCATCCAGCGCCCCTACGACGACGGCTTTTACGACTATCTGTACTCCCGGCCCGATGTTGCCAAGAGCGAGCGCAAGGCTTATCTGACCGATGGCGGAAGGACGGTCTTCGGCGGCGGCGGGATCATGCCTGATGTCGAGGAGGAGATCGCGCGCTTTACCCGTTTCGCCAGCACCGTCAACCGCAAGAATCTTTTCTACAAGTTTGCCGGCATGCTCACGCGGGGCGAAGTCCAGTCCGACATCCGGTTCAAATACAGCCTTGAAGAGATGCGTTCCCGCTCCGAGACGGAACTGGAAGCATTGCAGGAGAAGCTTCAGGTAACCGAAACCGGTCGCACCATGGAGCTCTTCAAGGAGTTTCTGAATAAAGAAGGTCTCGAGTTTACGGAAGAGGAGTTTGACGAGAGCCGCAGACTTCTGGCCAACCGGTTGCGCCAAGAGATCTTCCTGGGCCTGTTCGGCGAACGCGACGGCGCCAAAATCCAGTTGAAGATCGATAATCAGGTTCAAAAGGCCATCGAACTGCTGCCAAAAGCTCAAGCTCTGCTGGATCAAGCGTCCCAACAGTAAGACATGCCTATGCCAGCCTGTCGGCATTCAGTCTTCCTGTGGGGATGGCTGCTGTGCTTGCTGCCCGGATGCACTCCGGCAGCCCACAAGCCTCCCCGCGCTGAAAGAACCATCCCCGAACGACCCGCCTCCCAGGCGGAAGACACCCGCCCCCTCTCCGAACCGGCACCAGCGGAAACCGCCGAGGATGCCTCCGACCGAGAGCTTCCTTGGGCCGAGTTGATCGAATCGGTGAAACGGGATCTGGGGAAGGCGGGCGATCTCTATTCGCAAGGCCGCTTGGAGGAGGGTCGCCGGACGCTGCGAGATTGCCTGCAGCGATTGCGCGATTCCGAGTTCGACCTCAGCACTCACTCCCAGCTCGAACATCTCCACCAGGGTGTGCTGGCACGTCTCAGCCAGCTGGAGCTGCAAGCCCTGGCCCGCCGAGCCGATACCGGCATCGCAACCGAACTCGACTCAGGCGGCGACAATGCCTCCCCTCTGGACGAAATCGCCGAACTCAATCTCTTCACCATCGAAATCGATGCGGAACTTTCCAACCGGGTCTATGCAGAGCTTGCCGAGGCCCGCTTCGACCTGCCCGTCGTGCTCAATGAGCAGGTCATGAGAGCCATCAACTTTTATCAGAAGCGTGGCCGCAAAAGCATGGAAAAAGGGCTGGCCCGTGTGGGCCGATTCAGGAATCTTTTCGAGGAAGCCTTCGAGGAAGCGGGACTTCCCCTGGACCTGATTTACATGGCCCATGTGGAGAGCCTCTTCAACCCCCGCGCCTACTCGCGGGCTCGGGCCAAAGGGCTTTGGCAATTCACAGCCGGGACGGCCCGCCTTTACGGATTGAACATCGATTGGTGGATCGACGAGCGCTCGGACATCGTCAAGTCCACCCGAGCGGCAGCCCGATACCTCAAGGAGCTGTACGAGAAATTCGGCGATTGGTACCTTGTGATGGCCGCCTACAATGGAGGGCCGGGCCGGGTGGAGCGCATCCTGCAGCGGCGCGGCAAGATGGACTTTTGGGAGATGTCCCGCCGCCGACTGGTGCCGCGTGAAACGCGCAACTTCGTCCCCACCATCCTGGCCGCCATCATCATCTTCAACGACCCCGAGCGTTTCGGCTTCCAGGTCGAGCCCCAAGCGCCGCTCAGCTTTGACCAATTCCCCCTTGAATTTCAGGTCGACCTGCACACGGTGGCCCGTTTGGCCAATGTCGGCCCGGAAGAGATCGCCGCCCTGAACCCCGAGCTGCGCCGAGGCCTGACTCCCTTTGAGCGTCAAGACTACCGCCTCAAGGTGCCTGAAGGCCTGGGCGAAAAGCTCTCCCGGCAACTGGCTGCGCTGCCTCCCCAGGAGAGGATCCGAATGGTCCACCATCGTGTCCGTTCGGGGGAGACCCTGAGCGGGATCGCCGACCGCTACGGAACTTCGATCAGCGCCATCGCCCAGGTCAACCGCCTGCGCAACGTCCACCGCATCGCGCTCAACCAGGATCTGATGATCCCCCTGGCCGGAGCAGTGCCGGGTTCCCGCCCCTCCCGATCGGCTTCGAGCTTCCGGGCCACCCCCCGCAACGGCCACCATGTCGTACGGCGCGGCGACTCGCTTTACCGCATCTCCCGCCTTTACGGAGTGCGCCTGAGGAGCCTGCTGCGCTGGAACAACCTGAGCAGTTCCTCCACCATCTACCCCGGCCAGCAAATCCGCATCGAGACGCCGAAGGAGTGAGAAGGTCCAAGGTGATACAGAAAGTTTTCAGTTGTCAGTTGTCAGGAAGAGCGGAAAGGGATCTAGGCCGCTAGGATTTCAGGGTTCTCCACGATTGAGTCAAATTTGGCTGCAAGGGGTCCGACCGCAGAAGGGTTCCGGGTTCCTGGCTCCAGGTCCCAGGTTCCGGATTCCAGAGTCCGAATCCCGAAAACCCGGAACCTGGAACCTGAAACCCTTCTGCGGTCGGCCATGCGCTCAGCCCTGGCCATGTTTTGCCCTCAGACAGCCCCCTTTCGGGAACGCCCAACCGTTGTCTTCGTGGGCAAATGCATGACAATGAAAAGAACAAGGCTGGCTTCGTTTTTCCTTTTGGCCATGCTTTCGACCGGCTGGGCGCTTTGCGACAGCGACCGCCGAACCGCCGAACGGGTGGCTGAACTGCTCGAATTCCGCGACGGGTTCGTGGTCGCCGACGTGGGGGCGGGCGATGGGAGATGGACGGTGGAGCTGGCTCAATTGGTGGGCGAAAGCGGCCGGGTGATCGCCACTGAGGTGGACGAAGACGAGATGAAAAAGCTCAAGCGCAAGGCACGCGGCCACCGAAACATCACTTTTGTGATGGCCGATCAGGAGCAGGCCGGGCTGGAGGACCGCTGCTGCGATGCCATCCATTTACGTCACGTCTACCACCACTTCAAAAAGCCCAAGGCCATGCAGGCGGAACTGCTGCGGGTTCTTAAGCCGGGCCGCCTGATTGCGGTGATCGACTTTGAGCCGGACGACAACCACGGGGTCCGGGCCGAGAAGGTGCGAAAAGAGATGACTGCAACCGGATTCGAATTCGTCCTGCGCATCGACGAGTGGGAAGGCCGTTCGTCCAGGTACTTGCTGCTCTTTCGCCGGCCTCTCTAAGTTTCGCGCAAAGACGCAAAGAACGCTCCGGCGAAAAAGGATCCTTTACAAGGCCAAAACAGCCATCATGCAATCACCCGGAACTCGCCAACCATCTCCTCAGACACGGTCAGCCTTTCGCCCTGCCTGTCCAACTTCTCGAACTCTTCTTGGTGAGCAGCCACAAATGACTTGTGAGCTTGGCGGGAAGCCCAACGATCCACCGTCAGATACCAGCCCTGGCCGGACTCGAGCAGTTGAGTGCCCAGATACTGATCAGTGCGGGAAAACAGCCGCACCCAGCCGCCCTGAGGTCCGTATAGTTCCTCAAACTGAGGCACTTTTTCCGGGCTGACCTGATAGCGCCAAATGTACGCGTAGCCTGCATCCTGCATTTGATGATGTTAACCCGGAATATCTCACGGGTTCTCTACTGCGGAGCCGCCTTGGAGCGATCACTTTCTGCCTGCCAGCCGCCCGGCGGGGCAAGCTCGAATGGTGCGCCACAGGTCGCTGCTTGCCAACCAGCCCACCAGCCCAAAGGATTGAATCAACTCATCGACCCGATTATCATAAGCTGGATTATCTTAGGAGGTGCCATGCGCTTCGTCAACCGCGAGGCCGAGATGAATATCCTTGATGAAGCGCTGTCGGCTCCATCACCAGCGCTGTTTGTCCTTTATGGCCGTCGGCGCGTCGGCAAGACCGCCTTGTTGCGTCGGGTGTGCCGTGGATTTCGCCACGTCTTCTTCACGGCCGACCTGGGAAGCCGTTCCGACCAGCTTTCCAGCTTTTCGGCTTGCCTGGCCCGGGGCCTCGATGAACCGGCCTGGGCAGAGGCTGTGCTGCCGGGCTGGGAAGAGGCTTTGCAGCTATGCTGCAAACAAGCCAAAGACCAACCGTTGGCCCTGGTGCTGGACGAGTTCCAGCACATGGTCTCGGCCGACCCGTCCTTGGCTTCCGTGCTGCAGCGCCTATGGGATTCGCAGATGCAGTCAACTCGCCTTTCCATCGTGCTTTGCGGCTCCTATGTGAGCTTTATGGAACGAGAGGTTCTGGGGGTGCGCAATCCGCTCTACGGAAGGCGAACCGGACAGTTGCTGCTCCGCCCCCTTCTCTACCGGCAAGCCGGCCTGTTCTTCCCCGATTGGGATGCTGCAGACCGGATGACGGCGTTGGCCGTCTTGGGAGGGGTGCCGGCCTATCTGCAGAGATTTGACCCTTCGAAGGATCTTCAATCGAACATCTTCCAGTCCATTCTGAACCTGGGCGCCCCTCTGTTTGACGAGCCCCGTTTCCTGATGTTGGAGGAGCTTCGTGAACCGCAGGTCTACTTTTCAATCTGCCGCGCCATCGCTCACGGCAATGGCCGACCCAACCAGATCGCTCAGGCGGCCGGACTGGTGGGCAAAGGCAACCTGGCGCCTTACCTGAACGCTTTGCAGGAGATGCACTTTGTGGAGCGGCGCGTGCCGGTGACAGTGCGCAACCCGCAAAGATCCCGGCGCAGCCTTTATCGCTTGCGGGATCCCTATTTGCGCTTCTGGTTTCGCTTCGTGCTACCCAACAAAACGGCCTTGGAAGCCGGTGATGCCGCACTGGTCTGGAGTCGCAAGATCGCCCCTCGACTGGCGCAGTTGACCTCGACGGTTTTCGAGGAGGCCTGCCAAGAGCACCTGATGCAGCTCAACCGCCAGGGCAACCTTCCGGCTGTCTACGATCGCATTGGTGCCTGGTGGCGCGGGCCGCACGAGGTGGATGTGGTCGCCGTAGCCGATGACGGCCCTCTTCTTCTGGGAGAGTGCAAATGGACATCCCGCCCAGTGGGAGTCGGTGTGCTGCATTCCCTGCAAGACAAAGCGCGCCTGGTTTCTTCCGACCTGGAAAGGCCGGCTTCCGAAATCCGCTACGTACTCTTCAGCCGCTCCGGGTTCACGCCCAAGTTGAAGGCAGAAGCTGTCAAAAAGCGTGTTCTGGCTTTCCAAGTGGGTAATCTTTTCGGCGCACCACGTTCGGAATGACAGCTTCTGGCACCTTCGAACACCGAGGACTTCCACGTCGACGCATTGGCCCGCCACTTGGCCATGTCACGGAGTGTGCCAGAGCGGTGCGCCGCCAAGCTGCCGAAACATGAAATCTCGGATCGTTCGCAGTTTCGGCGGCTCAGGGATGGAGCGAAAGAAGGAGGAATCCATGACCAGGGAATTGCAAGTTTTATGCGCCCTCTTGTTGCTCGATGTGTTGCTCATTGCCCAGCCCAAACCTGAACTCAATCCCGTACGAGTCGATCCCTCCAAGATCGACTTGCGTCAGCTGGAGCAGGGAATATTCGAGGCCACCAATGAGGCACGGACGAACCCCGCAGGCTTCGCCCTTCAGATCCGGACAAGAATTGTGGCCACATACAAGGTCAAGACTTTTCAGAACAAATCGCGGCAGCTCTGGGTGACGCCTCCGGGCGAAAGCACCTCCGGCTACGATGTACCCACAGTATCGGATGCCTACAAGTTCGACGTCGCTTCGACCATCGGCTTTCTCAAATCCCACAAAGGCCTAGCCGCCCTGAAGTGGTCCAAGGGATTGGCCCGGGCGGCCAAAGATCACGCCGAGGATCCCAACATCAAAGGGCATACGGGCGGTGACGGCAGCAGCCCCTTTGAGCGCATGAATCGCTACGGGAGGGGAGGCCGCGCCGAGAACCTGGGCGCCAACCAAAACACGGCTTTCGGCTTTGTCTCTTCGTTCATCATTGACTTCCGGGTGCCCAGCCGCGGGCACCGCGCCAATATCTTCCACGCCTCCTACACAGACCTGGGAGTGGGCTGCCACTACTTCGCGCCTGCCGATCCTCAAGACCTCGGATTCATCCGCTGCGTCATGAACTTCGGCCAAGACTACAAGTGAACCGTGACGGCCGCCGAGCGAGGGCTTCGTCGACGTCACCAGCCCCGAAAACGACACTGTAACGATGATTGACGCGCCCAGCCACCGATGCGGCGGTCTGTCCGGGCTCCTCGAGGATGGCGGGATATCAATTCAATGCAGGCCTCGTCTCCTCGGCCGCTGTTGAACCCTGAAAGCGTTCGTGAAGGAACACCGGCGCCACCTGGGCCAGGGTGGTCTTGGAGAGGTGCTCCCACAGGTTGCGGTTGGCCTCGAACAAGACCGAGCCCAGAATGCAGGCCGTTCCGTCGCAGAGAGGCAGGCCGAAAAGGCATCCGGTGGGTTCAATGGGGCCTTCGGTGGCTTCATAGACCTCCAGCAAGGTGATCTCCTCAGGGGATCGGGCCAGCGAAAAGCCTCCCTTGGGTCCTCGCACCGAACTGAGCAGCCCCACTTTGGCCAGCCGCTGCAATACCTTGGAAAGATGGTTTTCCGAGACCCGGAATGTCGAGGCGATGGCCTTGACCGAAAGCGAGCGCTGCGGGTCTGCAGCCAGCAAGCCCATGCTGTGCATTCCTAACGACGCCGCTTCGGAAATCTTCAATGCTCCCGGCATTGGAGCACCTCCTTTCGCCGGATTACAGTATTTCGGCATTTTAGTACCTTTTTTCTTGACAGGCAAGAATTACGGTATTAGAGTACCGAAATTGAGGAATTGAGGAATGAGCGCCGCACCTTCCAGCTTGGCTTCCACCGACCCGGAATCGGGTTTGAGGGCCGCCAATGCGGACTGGCTGCAGACCAACCTGCCTTGCCAATCCGCCTGCCCTGTCCACACCCATGCAGGGGGCTACGTCTCCCTGATCGCCCAAGGGCGCTATCGTGAAGCCTACCTGCTGGCCCGCCGCCCGAATCCCTTCGCCTCCATCTGCGGACGCATCTGCGCCCATCCCTGCGAGGCTGCCTGCCGGCGAAAGTCCATCGACGCCCCGATCAGCATCCGGGCGCTGAAGCGATTTGTGACAGAACGTTTCGGGGTGGAAAGCGAGGCCTCTCCCCAAGAGATCCTGGAGGTGGTGGAACGTCCCCGTCCCGCCGCCCAGCCGGGAGGAAGGGTAGCGGTTGTCGGCGCCGGCCCGGCGGGGCTCTCCTGCGCCCACGACTTGGCGCTGATGGGACATGAAGCGGTGGTCCTTGACGCAGCCCCCGTGGCGGGCGGGATGATGCGCTTGGGGATTCCCGAGTATCGCCTGCCCCGCGACCTCATTGAGAAGGAGGTCGGCTTCATCCGCTTCCTGGGCGTCGAGATCCGCCTAGGGGTGGAGATCGGCAAGGAGGTGACCTTCCAGCAGCTGCGTCAGCAATTCGACGCGGTCTTTCTGGCACCCGGCTGCCGGCGGGGGCGCGGGCTGAAGATCCCCGGCATGGAATTGGAAGGAGTCCTGACGGCGGTCGATTTTCTGGTCGACGCCAACCTGGGCATCCCCCTGCAGGTCGGTGAGAACGTCCTTGTGGTGGGCGGAGGCAACGTGGCCTTTGACGCAGCCCGCACGGCCCGACGCTTCGGAGGCACCTCCCAACCCGACGAGCCTCACCACAACCTGATGTTCGATGCTGCGGTCATGGCAGCCAAAGCCTACGGCAAAAAGGTCACCATGCTCTCGCTGGAAAGCCGGGACGAGATGCCCGCCGACGCAGAGGAGATCGAAGAGAGCCTCCGGGAAGGGGTGAAGCTGATCCACCGCCGCGGACCCGACGCCGTGTTGGGAGAGGACGGCCGTGTGCGGGCGCTGCAGACCCTGGACGTGAGCCGCGTCTTCGACGAGTCGGGACGCTTCTCGCCCCGGTTCGTAAAAGGCTCGGAAAAGAGAATCGACTGCGACACGGTGATCTTCGCCATCGGGCAGATCGCCGACCTTTCTTTCCTGGGAGAGGATCATGGGCTGGAGGTGACTCCCCAAAACACGGTGGCGGTGGAAAGGACCACCCTGGCCACCTCCCTGGCAGGTGTCTACGCCGGCGGCGACGTGGCTTTCGGACCCCGCATCGTAATCGAGGCGGTGGCGGACGGGCGGCGTGCCGCCAAGTCGATTGACAGCTACCTGACCGGTCGCCGCGACGAGGCGTCCGCCATTGTGATGCGCCGCTTCGACACTTTCGGCTACGACCACCCTTTTGCCGTGGGCGATTACGAACGCCTGCAAAGGGGCCGCATTCCCACCCTGGAAGTGGAGCGCCGATCCGGCGCAGCCGAGGTCGAGATGTCATACAGTCAAGAGCAGGCCCGCCGCGAAGGCGCCCGCTGCCTGCATTGCTGGATCAACACCATCTTCGACTCTCGCACCATGAGCGGCTCGGAGTGCATCCAGTGCGGCGGCTGTGCGGATGTCTGCCCCGAGGACTGCATCGACTTGGTCAGCCTGCTGCGCTTCGAGGGCCGGGAGGAGCTGCTGCAACAACCTTTGCGCCTGCCCGACGGCTGTCCGCTGACTTTCACAGGCAGCAACGGCGCAGCCCTCATCAAGGACGAGACGGCCTGCATCCGCTGCGGGCTATGCGCCCGCCGTTGCCCGGTCGGCTGCATCACCATGCAGGGCTTTTACAGCCCCCAGGATGCCGAGTTGCTGAAACTGTGTGAAAGGGCGTTGTGAAAAAGATCGGAAACCGGAGGCCGGAGACCGGAAACCGGCAGAGGGATTGGAAATGACGACAAAAAACTTAGCCATCAGACTACAGCTCAATGGCCCCAGCCATGTGCCGGTCATTCCTCTCCCTTTCTGCCGGTCTCCGGTTTCCGGTCTCCGGTCTCCGTGGCTTGTTCGAGGTGCCCCATGAGCTTGATTGACGACCTGAGAGCGGACACTCCTGACGACGAAATGAACCGGCGCGAGGCGTTGGGCAAAATGACCGGCGCCGCGCTGACGATCGCCGGTGTTGGGACAACCTTTACCACGGTTCGCTTCCTGCAGCCCAACGTGCTCTTCGAGCCGGCCACGCGCTTCCGGGTGGGAAGGCCGGAGGACATCCCGGTGGGGACACTGATCGTGTTCCCCGAGCAAAAGGTCTATCTGGCCCACGCT
>JANQFM010000248.1 GCA_028277865.1 Acidobacteriota bacterium | reverse complement strand
AGGCGCCGGGGTGATCGCCCCCTCCGACATGATGGATGGCCGTGTGGCCGCCGTCCGGGACGGGTTGGATGAGCATGGATTCAGCGACATCCCGATCCTCTCCTACGCCGCCAAGTACGCCTCAGCCTACTACGGCCCTTTCCGCGATGCCGCCGAATCAGCGCCCCAGTTCGGCGACCGGCGCAGCTACCAAATGGACCCTCCCAACGCACGGGAAGCCCTCAAGGAAGTCGAACTGGACTTGGAGGAGGGCGCCGATCTGGTGATGGTCAAGCCGGCCTTGCCCTACTTGGATGTGATCCGCCAAGTTCGCGACATGTGCCATGTGCCGGTGGCGGCCTACCAGGTCAGCGGCGAGTACTCGGCGCTGTGCGCGGCTTTCCAGAAGGGGTGGCTGGACCGCAAGCGGGCACTGGCCGAGACGCTCATTTCCATCCGCCGGGCCGGAGCCGACCTCATCCTCACCTACTTCGCCAAGGAAGCCGCCCAGATGATCCGCCAGGGGGACGTATAGTGACCCGAGTGGATCTCACGCCTTCGAGCGAAACGGCTTAAAGAGCTTGCGAACAAAGCCGCAAAGGCCAGAAAAAAAGGATTTCGGCCAGCAAATCAAGCCCTTCGACTGTAAGCATTCGGTTAACCCGTAGGAGGAATCGAATCGAGTAGCTTCTCCGGGCCGCCGCCGGGCTCGCCCCGGCGGAGCCCACGACTGGAAAGCCAGAATCGGTGGAGCCAAACAACAGCGCAACCCCTCCCCTCCTTCGGGGCGGAATGCCGCCCCGAAGGAGGGGAGGGGATGCGCTGAGACCGCGATCAGGTTGCTGGCTCGCGGCCTAGCCATTCAGTCATTCGCTCCGCCGGGGCGGGCCCGACGGTGGCGTTTTGCCATGCTTCATGGCACGTGCTTCCGTCAAATCAGCAGTATTGGGACGGGTTAACCGAATATGTACCTTCGACTGTCTTTCTTCCTTTTTCGCTGCGTTCTTTGCGGCTTCGCGTGAAACTCCCCGATTGGGCTGAACAACGCCTGCCTCGATTCCGTATTGCCCCATAAGGTCGGGCATTCCGGCCTGGAGACCTCAAAGGGAGTTGCAAGCGATGCTCAAATTCATTCTTTGGTGCATTCTGTTGGTTCTGTGCTGGCCCATCGCTCTACTGGCCCTGATCCTCTACCCCTTTGTTTGGTTGATCCTGCTGCCCTTTCGGCTTTTGGGGATTGCGGTCGGTGCCGTGCTGGACTTCCTGTGGGCCATCTTCACCATGCCGGCGCGCCTGATCCGCAAGGTCGCGTAGCAGTTGGCGGTTGGCAGTCTGCAGTCGAGAGGACACCCTTTCCTGGAGCTTGAAGCATGAAAAAAGCCGGGGCAGTTGCCTGCTGTCCCGGCTTTTTTCGAATCCGGATTGGTCGCCTTTTTTTAGGGGCGCGTGAAGGTGAAGTCTTGGGTGGCGCTTTGGCCGTCGCCCACAGTGACTGAAGCGGTTTGGATTCCAAGGCGCTCGTGCCAGGCTTCGATTTCATAGGTTCCGGCCGGCAGGCCCGTGATATTGAACTGGCCGTCTTCCTGGGTGACCGAAAAATAAGGGTGATCGTAGACGGCGACGTAGGACTTCATCCAGGGGTGCACGTCGCACTTGATCTCGAACAGGTCCTCGACTTTGTCGAAGGTCTTGGTGGTTTCTGTGACCGTGGCGGGCATGGGTGTGTTGAATTCCCGGTTGACCTTGGGCAGGGCATGAACATTGTGCAAAATACCGTCCGAATTGAGGATCCGAATGGGCTGGTTGACCATCACGCCGAAGACGTGAGGAATGTACTTGCATCCCTTCTGGTCCAGCACCGCCGGCTCGGAGGGCGTGGGCCAGGTTGCGCTGGGAAGCCCGCCTGTGACCCGGACCATGATGTTGGCCATGGTGCTGCCATCGCCCAGAACCAGCAGTTCGCTGGCTACCGGCTCGCTGTGCATGGTCGCGCAGTCCTTGTCGGCGTCCATGGTGATGGGGGGCAATGAGGGCACTTCGCCCTGGTAAGTGACGGTGCCGCCGATGCTGGCAGTTCCTGTAGGCGCGTCTGCGGACGGACTGGCGGTGGGTGCCTCGGCGCTGGTTGGGGCGGGTGTTTCGCCGCTGTCGCCGCCCCCGCAGCCGATGGCCAGCACGGCCAGGGCCAGCAAGCTCAAACCTGCAAGGAAAAAACTCTTTTGGAGCTTCATGAACAATTCCTCCTCCAACTCACTCGTTGAATCGACGAGACGATGAGATATCATCGCTCCTTCGCAAAATTCCTCTTGGCGGGAACCAGGCAAATCCCGGCCCTCGCGGAAACCGGGATTGTATCTCTCAGGCCTATACTGGTCAAGAAAAGGAGCCTCGGCTTCAAGACGCCAATTCGCAATGAGAATGGGAGTTGATAAATGGCTTACGACGAACTGGCTGCCCAAAGAGTCCGGGCAGCTTTGGAAGCACGTCCGGGACTCAGCGAGCGCAAAATGTTCGGGGGGCTGGCCTTTCTGCTCAACGGCAACATGTGCTGCGGTGTCGTCAAGCAGGACTTGGTGCTTCGGCTGGGCAAGGAGGGCGCTGAAGAAGCACTGCGGCAGCCCCACACACGGCCCATGGACTTTACGGGCCGACCTATGGCAAGCATGCTCTACCTGAGCCCGGAGGGATATGCTTCGGAGGCCGATCTGCACTCCTGGCTCGAAAGGGCGGTTGCCTTCTGTAAGACCCTGCCAGCCAAGTAGATCAGGAGAATTTCACTCCAAAAGACGCACGGCAGATCGCGAAGAGGGAGTTAGGGGTCAGGAGTCGGGAGTCGGGAGATTGTATAATCTGCAGACCTTGGACCTTGGACCTTGGACCTTGGACCTTGGACCTTGGACCTTGGACTCCTGACTCCGGCCCTTTCAAGGGGCGGCTTGGGGGACGAATTCGGCGACCCTTTGGCCGGCGTAGGGCGGATCGAAAAAGTATCCGATCTCGACTTCCCTCTGGGCCCGCTTGCCGCACTCTCCGCTGTAGTAGTAGACCGACTTGACCTCTTCTGCGCCCCAGCCGAAACGGATCACCACCACCAGTCCGGTCACCAGGACGATGGGCCGGTCAAAGAACCCGATGCCGCGCTGCACGTAGGTGGCTACCCCCGTCTGGCAGGTCGGGACCACCAGGCAGCAGGGGCTGTTGATGTCGACGCTGGCGTTGGCGTTTGCAAAGGCCTTGGCCTGGGCGAAGGCCTTTGCGGTCACAAAGATATTGATGACCCCTCCCTCAGGCGGCGGGATGGGAGGAAAGTCGTCCACCAAGTTGAACTTCAGGCTGGAGGGGAAGATCAAGGTGCCCGCCACGCTCTTGAAGACGACGGTCTCGCCTCCCGCCTTGAAGTGCAGGACCACCACGTAGCCCAGTGTGTCATGCCCGCGTTCCATGCTGGCGCTGAGAAATTTGCCCGGAGGCGTGAAGGATGTGGTGGTGCCCGCCAGGCTGTCGATGATGACAATCCCCTGTTTGAGTTCCAAGACCTCGCAAAGCCCGTCAGGGGTTTCGCAAGGCAGCTTTTTGTAATGAGTCGGCTCGCTGTGGGTTGGATACTTTTGATCCCGCATTTCTAGCCTCCATTTGGTTGATTGGTGCGTTCAATTACACCTACGGGATGGAGGGGCGGGGTGGATTTGCAGCCAGGGTCGACCGAAAAGGAAGGGACGCGCAGACTCCTACTAGCCTGCGAACAAAAGACACTAACAACTTACCGAAGGACCGAACCTGACCCTTGGCCATCAGTGGCGGACGTATTCCTTGAGCGGCAGCGGCATGTCGGCCAACACGTAAGCCAGCACCGCCAGCATGGCAGTATTTTTGCGGAAGTCGTCCTTGTCGATCTTGTCTACCGTGTCGGCATGGGTGTGGTGCCAGTGGAAGTACTTTTCGCCCACCGTCCTGTGGGCGAAGCCGGGGACTCCCTGGCGCATCAGGGGGCCGATGTCGGCACCCCCGCCTCCCCAGCGGATCTGTCCTGCGCCGAGGGGATCGAGCAGGCGGGCGATGGGCTCCATCTTGCGGACCACGCGCTGCTGCCCTCCGGGGACACCGTCCAAAGGCATGGTGAGTCCGAAGCCTCTCGGCTTTTCCGAGCCTCCGTCCATTTCGATGGCGGCGACATG
>JANQFM010000237.1 GCA_028277865.1 Acidobacteriota bacterium | reverse complement strand
TTCTCGCAATCAGCTTCCGGCCGCCTTCTCGTCATCGGAAATGCCCCCAAGAGGGCGGCAGTCCAGCCATGGCGATATT
Source organism: Acidobacteriota bacterium (assembly GCA_028277865.1). Lineage (GTDB taxonomy): Bacteria > Acidobacteriota > UBA6911 > RPQK01 > DATIPO01 > JANQFM01. Next base: position 3,399 of record JANQFM010000237.1, on the reverse strand, counting down.
ATACACAAAAAATATCTTATTTTATTGTAATGCAATAGAATTACCAAAGGGTAGACCGTGCAAGGCAAGTGAGTCGATGTGAGAAAGGGTGCGCAAGAGCAGAGTTAGCCTTGATACGATTCACCCCATTAGAAAGTGTAAACAGGCTTGCAGAACCGGCGGTGGCACCGGAGATTGACACCAGCAAAGCAGTGGACTATCCTTCCAGCTGCTTGAGCGGGTCAGGCCAGAACGCCGGGTGCCGGGAACTCAGGAGGTTGCCATGTCTCTGGCCGCATTGACTCGCCTCTCGCCGCGTTCTTTCTTGACCCTTCTTTGCTTGCTCCTTGCCGCCAGCCCCGGCCGACCGCATTCCGGCGGGAAAGAGGTTCCGCTTTCCTTCGACGAACCGGGTGCCGCCCAGCGCTACTACCTGATGAAGCGCGCCTCGGCGGACGGGCGTCCGGTCGATGCCGTCGAGAAATATCAGCAAGCACGCCGAAAAATGCAGCGCATGCCACGTTTTTCAAGCCGCAGCGGAAGCCGACTGGCCTCGCTGGACGAGGCCAAGCGCAAAGTCGGCATCGAAGCCCGCTCCGCTGTCGGCGAATGGGAGAAGCTGGGCCCGGGCAACGTGGGCGGACGGACCCGAGCCCTTCTTGTCCATCCTGCCAACCCCGACATTCTTTATGCCGGAGGCGTTTCAGGAGGCATCTGGAAGACTGTCAACGGCGGGCAGTCCTGGCTTCCTTTGGCCGACTTTTTGCCCAACATTGCCGTCAACAGCATGGCCATGGATCCTTCCGATCCCCAGATCCTCTATGCCGGAACCGGCGAGGGCTATTTCCGGGAAGTCATTCGGGGAACCTCCTTGCCGCTGCGAGGCGCAGGAATCTTCAAGAGCAGCGACAGCGGAGAAAGCTGGCAGCGGCTGCAAAGCACCAATAGCCCGGACTTTCACTGGGTCAACGACCTGGCCATCAGCAGCCGGGACACCCAACGGATCTACGCCGCCACCCGCAGCGGCGTTTGGCGTTCGCCCAACGGAGGGCAAAGCTGGACGCGCATCCTCGATCCTCAAGTCAACGGAGGCTGCTTTCACCTGGCCTTGCGCAGCGACCGTCCCGGTGATCAGTTGCTGGCATCCTGCGGAACCTTCGTCCAATCCGCCATTTGGTTCAATATTGCAGCCGAGGGGAATCTGGCCTGGGTGCCGGCACACAGTGAAGTGGGCATGGGCCTCACTTCGCTGGCCATTGCGCCTTCCAACCAAAATATCGTCTATGCACTGTCCGCCAGCTACCTGCCTGGCCCCGGCGGAGTCTTCAATGGAGGGCTGCACGCCGTTTTCCGCTCCAACTCGGGCGGGGCGCCCAATACCTGGCAGGCGGTGGTGCGCAACACCGATCCCGTCAAGCTCAACACCCTGCTGCTCTCCAACCCCCTCATCGCCACCCAAGGGGACTGTTTCGGCACCACCAACCGATTCTCGACCCTGGGTTGGTACACCAACCTGATCGCCGTCGATCCGCTCAATCCCGAGATCGTCTGGGCCGGAGGAGTGGACCTGTTCCGCTCCGACGATGGAGGCCAAAATTGGGGGCCTGTAACCTATTGGTGGGATTCCCCGCCTTCGGCTCATGCCGACAATCACGTCATCGTCTTTCACCCCGGCTACGACGGCGAGGATAACCAGACCTTTTTCCTGGGCAACGACGGGGGAGTGTGGCGAACCGACAACGCCCGGGCAGTACGCTCTCAATCGGCCAACGCCACCTGCGACTCGGATTTCAGCCAAGTGCAGTGGACGGCCTTGAACCACGACTTCGGCATCACCCAGTTCTACCACGGCCAACCGCTGCCCGACGGAAGCGCTTATCTGGGAGGCACTCAGGACAACGGCACTCAGATCGGCAGCCAAGTCAACAACTGGCAGAATATCCTGGGCGGCGACGGCGGCTATGTGGCGGTGGATCCCGATTCCCCCAACATCATCTACGCCGAATCGCAGTTTTCCAACTTCGCCAAGTCCAGCGACGGAGGGCAAAGCTTCGCCAGTGCTCGCAACGGCATCACAGACCCTGGCGGCAGCTTCCTCTTCATCACCCCTTTTACGATGGATCCGGGGAATTCCCGGAGGCTCTGGACAGGAGGCCTTCGCATGTGGCGGACGACCAACGGTGCGGATCGTTGGAACCCGGCCAGCGCCATCCTCCAGGCAGGAGGCCGGGTCAGCGCCATCGCCATATCCAAGCTGGACGGCAATCGTGTGCTGGCCGGCCTCAACAACGGCTTCATCCACCGTCAGGAGCAGGCTCTTTCGGCCTCCGCGGCTACGGATTGGCCAGCCGTGCAGCCCCGTCAGGGATTCGTCTCCTGGCTGGCATTCGACCCCCTCGACCCAGACATCGCCTACGCGACTTACGCCGGATTCGGGGGCAGTCACGTCTGGAAGAGCAGCGACGGCGGGACCAACTGGGCCAGCATCGACGGAGACGGCCTTGAGGGGCTGCCCGACATTCCGGTGCACTCCCTGATAGTGGATCCCAACGACCGTCAGCGCATCTACCTGGGGACCGACCTGGGGGTTCTGGTCTCCACTCAGGGCGGCACGCGCTGGGCGGTGGAGCAGTCCGGCTTTCCCAACACCGTCACCGAGTCGCTCTTCCTCAACCCGGGAGAAAGCACCGGAGCCAAGCTTTACGCGTTTACCCACGGCCGCGGCGCCTGGCGGGTGACACTGGCCCAGCAGCCTCCTCCCTGCGAGCCGGAACGATGGATCGTCCACGTCACCCCTCAAGGAGTCGACTTTTCAACCACGATCTTTGCCACCAACTTCAGCAACCAGGACGCTGAACTGACCCTGGTGCCTTACACTGACACAGGCGTCCAACTGGCGCTGACGCCTCTGGCCGTCCCGGCCGGGGAGTCGTCGATTTCGCTTTCCACCGACCTGTTCGGCAACCTGGCGGTGAGCCATTTCGGCATCTGCGGGCCTTCGTCGATTGCAGTCTCGGCCGGCTACCGCATCACCGCCTCGGACGGGGCCACGGCCCACGTAACCGAAACCTCGGTCAGCGACCGGCAATTCCTTTTTTACCCCGGAGAGCAGCAGGTGGTCTTCGACGGATTGGGACTGATCAACCTTGGAGGCGAATCAGCTCAGGTGAGCGCTGTATTGGTGGACGAGTCAGGCGCCGAAATCGAACGTGCCGTCCTCACGGATTCGTTGACGCCCAATGGCAAGCTGTTGGCCGTCCTTGGTGAATTCTTGCCGGACGGCGGGGCCGCAGTCCGAATCGAAAGCAGCGAGCTGTCGGCCATCATCCTGTTGCGCGGGACACAACTCGGAGTGGTGCCCATGCTGCTTTACCAAACAGTCCCGCTGGCGGTGACTCCCCGCCAGTAAGCCTCTTCTCA
>JANQFM010000206.1 GCA_028277865.1 Acidobacteriota bacterium | reverse complement strand
CGGGAGGTTTTTCCTCAATCAGCTGGCTTCGGGCAGGCGCTATGAGGTCCGGGTCTTAAGGGATGGCTACGCTCCCGCCGTCGCCTTGGCTGATCCGGGCTCGAATGGAGCCGATTTGGAATTTGTGCTGAAGCAGAGAATCGCATCAATTAAGCAGGCAACCCGTGAGAAATCCGGGCTAAACTGTCGGCGGAATGAGACCCTGATTGATAGGCAGCCGCCATCTTTGGAGCAGATCCCATGTGCCGCAACATCAAGACACTGTTCAACTTTGAACCGCCGGCAACCGACGAGGAAATCCATGCTTCGTCGCTGCAGTATGTGCGCAAGCTCAGTGGATTCACCCGCCCCTCGCGGGCCAACCAGCAGGTATTCGAAGAAGCTGTCGAGGAAGTCGCCCGAGCTTCAAGGCGGCTGGTCGATTCCCTGGTCACTTCAGCCCCGGCCCGCGACCGCGAAATCGAAGCTGCCAAGGCCAAAGCAGGAGCCGCCAAGCGGTTTGGGTAGCGGTTGACAGCAGTGGGTCCAAGGTCCAAGGTCCAAGGTCCAAGGTCCAAGGTCCAAGGTCCAAGGTCCAAGGTCTGCAGAATACACGATCCGCTCGTCTCCCGGATCCTCTTCCCCTCTTCCCCTCCTCTGCGGCTCTGCGTGAGACTACTCGCTGCCTATTTTGCTGCGGGCGTCGTTGAGCAGGTCATCCAGGCCGTCCAGGGTGTTCTGGTTCATCGCCTTGTACAGCGTCTCCAGGTTCTGGCGGGCCTTTGTGGCGCCTCGGCCATCCAGTACGGTGGCCATGGCCAAAGCGCCCAACGCTTCGCTGTGCTCCTTTTGCCGCCAGTGGCTGAGTCCGATTGCCAGGTATGCCTCTGCGTTGTTGGGAATCGACTCCAACGATTTGTAAAAAGCGGCGATGGCGCCCTTGTAGTCCTTTTGGGCGTAGAGGCTGCGGGCCTTGAGCAGCTGGCCCTTGCCCAACGTCTGGGACCACTGGGCCGCATTCCAATTGGGCGGTACGGTGTTGGGATAGGCGCTCAGCATCTGGTCGTAGTACTGCACAGCCTTGGCAACATCTTTCTGGGAAACCGAGTATTCGGCCAGCCAGGCCAGAAAGTAGATCCCGTCCTTGGCGCCCATCGCTTGGAGGGCTTTTTGGCTGTAGTCGGCAGCCTTGGGGCCGTTCTTGGTGGCGATATAGCTGTGGGCCAGCACGAAGGCCGCTTGCTTGTCGCGGCTTTCAGCGTAGACCTGCTCTCCCAGCTGAATGGCCTTTTGGTAATCCTTGCTCTGGAAGGCACTCTGCATCTGGGCAACCGGAGAGGGCTTCAGCTCCGGAAATAATCTGTACATTTCAGCCTGCAGCTTGTCGGCTTCAGCCTTTTTCCCTGCTGCCTTGTAGGCCTTGAGAACCTCTCCGAAAAAGCCGGGCATGTACTGGTAAACCTTGGCCTTGCGGTCCACCTTGTTGCGAAAGTTTTCCAAGGCGGCTTCGCGTTGGCCAAGAGGAAGATTCATGATTTCCTGAATCTGGGCATAATGTTTGCGGTAGAGCCAGTCAGATTCCACGGGGATCCCTTCGGGCGCAACGACCGGCTCGACCTGACCCAATGCCTGGGCCGCAAAGACCGAAAAAACGAGTAGCATCCAAACACGCATTGCGGAATTCTTCATGGGTTCATTCGCCTCCGGCAGATACGAAAACCCGAAGCGGGTTCAAATGTCAAGGCTCTGCCTCTAGAATTGTTGCCTGAAAGGGCAACATAACAGACCTCGAAGCCTTCGACAAGCGCCGTCGGCGACCCTTTTCATCCCGTCCAGGCGCTCTCCCTGCAAATAGCAAGGGTGTTTCGAATATTTTAGCGTCTAAAACTCTCAATTCAGAAATATATTCGGATTTCGATAACTTTCATTCGATTTCCTTCGTCTAATTCAGCAGCTCAGCCAACGCCAGGGAGCAAGATCCGCCCCCTCGGGGGAGGAGGCAGCATGTCGTTGAGGATCCCACTTTACCTGGCATTGGCGACCCTTGTCCCGGCCTCTTTTCCATCGGCCGCGGCATTTCCCTCTTTTCAAACCGAACAGGAATTGCCCAGCGAGGGCCACTCGGAACTGGGCGGCATCATTCTGCGTCTGGTGGCGCCTTCCGACGCCCCGGCGCCGCGCCACATTCACGTTACGCTCTCAAGACCCAGCGGAGCGGTGCTCCTTTCGCGCAACCTGAGTGGAGGCCACCTGGAATTGCAGGGCATCGAGCCGGGCGACTACTTTTTGCAGATCGATGTCAGCGGATACCAAACGGTCAACCGATTCGTTCACCGCTCTGAGTTCGTCGGCGCCAACCTGTTTCTCAATGTCCAGCTCAAGCCCGAACGCAGGGCCGACTATCCCGCAAGCGGCCTGAAGCCTGTGGTGGACGCCGATACCCTGCAGATTCCCAACAAAGCCCTGCGGCAGCTCGAAAAGGCGATGCGGGCCAGCGATGCCGGACGCATGGAAAAGGCCCTCGGTCACCTCAGCCAGGCCATCCGCATCTATCCCGAATTTCACCAGGCCTACAACAACCGGGGGGCCCTCCACCTACGGATGCAGGATTTTCCCAAGGCCGAGAAGGATCTCCGGCAGGCTCTGCAGATCCGTCCCCGCAGCCCCAACGCCTTGCGCAACCTGAGCTGGCTCTTGGTGGCTGAACGCCGCTACCAGGAGGCCTCCGAGTTGCTGCGGGAACTTTCCGAACTGCAACCGCAGGACGCCTGGCCGCAGACGTTTTTAGGCGAGTCGCTTTTTCAATTGCAGCGGTTTCAGGAAGCCGAAAGCCCCTTCCGCAAGGCACTGCAACTGGATCCAGCCGCCTACGTGGCCAGCTACCGTCTGGGTGCCATTTGCCTGCATTTCGGGGATAAACAGGGAGCCTTGGGCTACTGGAAGCAGTTCTTGCGCACGAACCAGGGAATCGAGGATCCCAGTATCGGAGAGAGGGTCCGCCAGTTGGAACGGGAACAATACTGATGCAGGGAAGCTTACATTCAGTGGGTGCGCAGCGAGCGCGGCTTTGCGGACCCGGTCAAACCCTCGGCACGGAAATGCTATAACAGGCTGCATGGAATCCAGTTACCATTGGTACATTCCGCTGGCTCTCTTCCTTGTTTTCCTCAACGGCTATTTCGTGGCCATCGAGTTCGCAATCGTCAAGGTCCGGGCAACGCGCATCGAGGAGCTGATCCAGCAGGGCATCGGACGGGCTGCAACGGCCAACAAGCTGATCCAGGGCATGGACGAGTACCTGTCAGCCACCCAGTTGGGCATCACCCTGGCCAGCCTGGGGCTGGGATGGATTGGGGAACCGGCCTTTTCACGCCTCTTCGAACCGGCCTTCGCCTCATTCGGCGGACTGCAGCCTGTCCTGAGTCACACCCTGGCGGCGGTGGCGGCCTTTATGCTCATCACCTTCCTGCACATCGTGCTGGGCGAACTGGCCCCCAAGTCGCTGGCCTTGCAGCGGGCCGAGCCGGTAGTGCTTTGGGGCGCTTCGCTGCTGGTCTGGTTCAACCGCCTGGTCTATCCCTTCATTTGGGCCTTGAACGGCACGGCCAACCTGCTGCTGCGCCTGATCAGGATCTCGCCTGCAGGAGCGGACAGCGGCGCCCACTCGCAAAAAGAGCTGCGCATGATCCTGGCTCATTCGGCGCGGGAAGGGATCCTCAGCAGGGACGAGCAGCGTTTGTTGGAAAGAGTGCTCCACTTCTCCGACCGATCGGTTCGCCAAGTCATGGTGCCCTCGCCGGAAGTGGTCTTCCTCGACCTGCAAAAGGGCATCAACGAGAACCTGAAACTGGCCCAGTCCCGCAAGCACACCCGCTACCCGCTTTGCGACGGCTCTTTGGAACAGGTACTGGGCGTGGTCCACACCAAGGACGTTTTTTGGATGATGCGGGAACTGGGGGAGTCATTCGAACTCAACATGGCCCGCCGCCCGATTCAATTCGTGCCTGACAGCAAGCCCATCAAGTCCCAATTGAGCGAGTTCCGTCAAACCCGCACCCACATGGCGGTGGTGGTCGACGAGTACGGGTCGACAGTGGGCATCCTCACCCTGGAAGACGTCCTGGAAGAGCTGGTGGGCGAGATCCAGGACGAGTTTGAAGCCGCCGCCCCCTCGCCGGTGATCCGCAAGATCAGCGACAACAGCTACCTGGTGCATGGGCGGGCTCTTGTGGAAGACTTGGAGGAGAAGCTGGGCATTGGCATTCAGGACGAGGAAAACGACACCGTGGCCGGACACCTCATGATGCAACTGGGCCGCATGGCTGAGGTCGGCGACGAGGTGACGGTGGCCGGGCAGTACCAGGTCCGGGTCCTGGGCATCAAAGGCTTCCAAATCACCGACCTGCGCTTTGAACGGATCGCGGGAAAAGGGGAATAAGAGGGGGTTTCACGCAGAGGCGCAGAGACGCAAAGCGAAGGGAGCGAATTAATGAGAATGCCTTTATTCTCTGGCCTTTGCGATCTTTGCGGCTTTGCGCGAAACCTTCTGACCGCACCCCTGTTCATTTGACAAGCAGGACGCCCTTCGGGGATCATCTCCGGCGATGTTTTTGAAGATTCTGGCTCACCCCATCCTCAACAACCTGAGCTTTCACATGCCCATGATCATCGA
>JANQFM010000175.1 GCA_028277865.1 Acidobacteriota bacterium | reverse complement strand
CGAAGGAGGGGAGGGGGTGCGCTATTCTTTGGTTCCACCGATTCTAGCTTTCCAGTCGTGGGCTCCGCCGGGGCAGGCCCGGCGGCGGCCCAGAGAAGCTGCTCGATTCTGGAATCAATTCGTAGCCGATAATTCTTTGCGACTTTGCGTGAAACTCCCGGATCCGTTCAGTGCGCGCTTTGAACTTCTGAGACACCCCACAAGGAATTTCCACGCCGAGGCGCTGAGAGAGAAGATACCTGGGAGGGGAGTCCTTCAGGGCCACAAGCGGTCTCTTGCCAGTGCTTGCAGAAAAGTCTCGATCGGCCAGACTTCTATCCCGCTTTCAGTTCTGGATGGGCGATCGCCTCTATATAGGAGAATTCTTCTTTCCAAGCCTTTCAGATCCTGGATGGCTTTCAAGCCTGAGAGCATCGATTTGCTGAAGCGGCGTCCCGCTTTCACCTCTAACGCCACAAAGCGGCCGTCTTTTTTAAGCAGGAAGTCGACCTCAACATTGGATTGCGCGGCCGACCAAAAGAAAATCTCGTCATAAAGCCCACGCTCGGCTGCATAAGTTCGCAGAAGGGTTAAGACCCAGCCTTCCAGCAGTGCGCCCCTTTCCTCTTTGGAAGGCGTCCCCAACTGCCTCTTGACGGCTCTCACCAAGCCGGGATCGACCCAGTAAAGCTTGGGCAGCTTCCTTTCCCGAACCCTCAATCGGGCTTCATAAGCCTGAAGCCGGTAGGTCAGCAGTGTGTCTTCCAGAATGTCCAGATAGCCGGAGACAGTTGTGCGTGCAGCGCCGCAATCGCGGGCGATGCCGGAGACATTGATTCCTTGAGCGTGGGACAGGGCCGCAATGGGCAAAAAGCGGGCGAAGCCGGGCAGGTTGCGTACCAGAGCCTCGGCCTTGATCTCTTCGCGCAGATAAAGCTGAACATATGCGGTCAGAGTCTCTGCCCGGCCGGCCGACTGCCACACCAGCGGAATGCTGCCGAACTGAAGGACGTCTCCTAATGAAAAGTCAGAGGCAAGTTCCTGGGGGACAAGCGGAAACATCGTCTTCCAGATGGCCCGTCCAGCCAAGAGGTTGGTCCCGGCGGTCTTGAGCTTTCGGGCGCTCGATCCCAGCAGCACGAAGCGCAGGCCCTTTTCCTCGATGAAGCGGTGAACCTCATTGAGCAGATTGGGTAAACGCTGGACTTCATCGACAACCACCCGCTCTCCGGGGCTTAACCGACGCAATTCGCCGGCAAACCGCGAAGGATCGGCCAGCAGTTCCAAGTAGAGTGCCTCGTCGAGCAGATCGAAGCGCAACGCGTTTTCGAAGTGCCGTCGCGCCCAGGTGCTTTTGCCAACACCTCTGGGGCCGAACAAGAAGAAGCTGCCTTGGGGCGGTTGTATCAGCCTTGTGTAAAGTCGCTTGCCCACCATGTCGTCATTTTACTATGCAAAGTGACAACGAGGTAGTCAACTTTCGAAGAACGCACTGAGAAGAATCAGAAAAGCCCTCTGATCTCTGTGTCTCGGTGTCTCTGTGGCTTCCCTTCTCTGGTCTCAGGCGCTGCCTCGTTAGTGATGAAGCTCGGCGATTGGCGGATTGGGCTAAGTGTTCAGGCGTGCTACCACCACCAAATCCTGGGACTGGGACGGGTCGAAGGGCCCGGACTGCATGTCCCCGTGGACTTCCTCGATTTGGAAGCTGTTGGCCCGCATCACCGGTGTCAGATCAGCAAGCGTCCAGCCTTGCAGGTTCACCGTCCGGGACTTGACGACTTGCAGAGGAGCTTCGGCCTGGGGATCGAAGCGCAGTGTGGAGGGGCAAAAGTGCACTCGACCGTCCGGTCGGCGCTCCATCAGGCGCACAAAGACAATCCAACCCGGCCCGTCTTGTTCGGGTCGGAAGTTCACCGGGAGGCCGCTTGCCTCGCCAATTGAAAAGCGTTCGTAATTGAGGATCTGAAAAAGGAGCAGGCCTTGGGGCTCGAGCAGAATGGAAAGCCCCTTGAAGGCATTCTCCAAGTCGGCTTGGTCTTTGAGGTGGGGCAGTGTGTTGCCCAGGCAGATGGCAGCGCCGAAGGCTCCATCCACCAAACGGCCCGCTTGCTGAGCTTCGCCCAAGACAAATTGCAGGTTGGAGGGCAGGGGAAGCTGATTAGCCTGCTCCAGCATGGCCTCGGACCGATCCAATCCCACAACCCGGAATCCTTCACGAGCCAGGAATCGGCTGTGCTCGCCGCTGCCGCAGCCCAGATCGAGGACCGAGCGGCTCGGAGCCGTTTCGAGGCAGCGCAGCAAAAAGGGCGCCTCACGCCGGATCCGATCCGGCCATGCCACAAAGCGCCTGTAATCCACTCTTGAATAAGGGTCGCTGAGATTTGATTTTGGCTGATCACGCATTGGCCTCTCCTTACCAGATGTTTTATCAAATAGCCTCGCCATGGAAAGAAAGCTGCAGATGCGCCCCGGCCCCAAGCCTGCCCGGTTTCATCTCTTCAGGCATAATAAGGCCTTTTGGAGGGAGCCCCCGCATGGAGACGGCAAGCCAGGACATCGTGCAGCATCGCCGGGCCGATATCGAGCGCCTGGACAAAGCCGGGCTGGCGCTTTACCCGGATCGCTTTGAGACCACCTACCCCAACTTACGCGACGTCCCCCAAGAGATCGGCAAGCGCATCCGCGTGGCGGGGCGGGTGACGGCCATTCGGGCCTTCGGCAAGCTGGCTTTCATTAAGCTCATTGACGTGACCGGGCGCATTCAGGTGTCCATCTCGGTGGGCCATGTGGGCAAAGAGGTATTCAAGCTCTTCACCAAGAGCCTCAAGGCGGGGGACTTTCTGGGCGCAGCCGGAGAGACTTTCTACACCAAGACAGGAGAGTTCACCGTACAGGCCGAGGAATTGGCCTTTTTGGGGATGGCATTCCGCCTGCTGCCCGAAAAATGGCACGGGCTGCGTGACGTGGAGATGCGTCACCGCCGACGCTACCTGGACATCATCGCCAACCTCTCCAGCCGCGACACCATGCTGGCGCGCTGCCGGCTGATCTCTTCGATGCGGCGCATCTTCGAGCAAGCGGGCTTTTTTGAGGTCGAGACGCCCATCCTCAACACCGTCCAGGCCGGAGCCCTGGCCCGTCCTTTTGTGACTCATCACAAGACCCTGGATGTCGATCTTTTCCTGCGCATCGCGCCGGAGACCTACCTCAAGCGGGCCAACGCTGCCGGCTTTAACCGGGTTTTCGAGTTTGCGCGATGCTTCCGCAACGAGGGGATCAGCGCCGAGCACCTGCAGGAATTCACCATGCTGGAGTTCTATGTCTGCTACTGGGACTTCCGCGACAACATGGAGTTCACCCGGCACCTCCTGCAAAGCAGCCTTGGGGAGACATTCGGGCGCCTGCAGTTCGAAGTTCCCGGCCCAGGGGAGGGCGAAACGCTGGAGCTGGACTTTTCCGGCACCTGGCAGGAAGTCGATTTTCGGGATTCAATCCGGCAGGCCTGCGGAATCGACATCCGTGCGCTGAAGGACGTGGACAGGCTGGTTGAATCCATCCAGCAAGCTGGGATCGAACTCGACCAAGACGACCTGGAGTCGCGCAATCCGGGGCGCCTGATGGACGCTCTATACAAGCGAACCGTCCGCCGGACCCTCATCCAACCCACCTTCTTGACCGGCCACCCCGTGGAGCTGTCCCCTCTGGCCCGTCAAAATGACGCCGACCCGCGGGCAGTGGACCGCTTCCAGTTGGTGGTTGCAGGCACCGAGCTGGTCAACGCCTACTCCGAGTTGGTCGACCCTCGGGAGCAGCGCCGCAGGCTGACCGAGCAGTCCCGGCTCAAGGCCGGAGGCGACCAGGAGGCCATGGACCTGGACGAAGACTATCTGCTTTGCATGGAGCACGGGATGCCCTGCATTTCCGGCAACGGAATCGGCATCGACCGGCTGCTCATGACCGTCCTGGGCCTGCCCAACATCAAAGACGCCCTGCTCTTTCCGCTGCTGAGGAAGGAAGGAAGATAGGGGAGTCCAAGGTCCAAGGTCCAAGGTCCAAGGTCCAAGGTCCAAGGTCCAAGGTCCAAGGTCCAAGGTCCAAGGTCTGCAGAATACACAACCTTGGACTCAAGGTTGCAGCAGCTGGTATTGACCCGGAAACCGAAGCTGGAAATGGCGTGATTACGGCATGCCCCCTGACCTTGGCTTTGGGCCTTGGACCTTGGACGTCCTTTCTTGTGGGGCTGTTTTGCTATGATTCTCGTGCCATGGCGCAGGATGAGACTACATCCCAAACCAAATTGGGAATTGATCTGGGCACCGAGCTGTCTCTGCAAAGCGATCGCCTGGTGCACCGCCTCAAAGGGGTCTTCATCGGAATGGAGCAAGACGAGTGCATCATCGTACGGGTCACTCCCGAGCAGTTCCGAGGCATTTCCCCCAACTACCTGTGGCGCAGCCCCGTGATTTGCCGCTATGTTCACCAGGGCCGGATCTTCGGCTTTCAATCCAACTTCCTGGACGCCATCTCCTTCCCCATTTCGGCCCTCTTACTCAGCTACCCCGAACAGGTTGAGTGCGTGGAATTGCGCCAGCACCCGCGGACGGAGTGCTTTCTTCCCGGACTGCTGACCAAGCGGGATTCCGAGGAGAGGTTTGAAGCCTTCATCCTGGACATCAGCGAAGGAGGCTGCCGCTGCTCGATCCACAGCCAGGCCAACGAGGCCTTCGACGCTTTCGAGCCGGGTGATCCGGTCGAGCTGTACACCAGCCTGGGAACACAGGGCCAGCGCAGCTTTCGAGCCGTGGTACGCAACATCTACCTGACCGAAATACAGGAATTGCTGGTGGGGATGCAGTTCGACGAATTGGCCGGCGAGGACCGAGGCTTCGTGGTTCAATTCATCCTTAACACCAACTCTGAAATGCGGGCCCAGTCGTTTCAAGAATTCCAGGAGTGGCAGGGACACAGGCTGCCCCGCGATCTGGCGGCCCTTTACATCGATTCCTATCCCACCGAAATCATCGACGGAAGCGGCTTGCGCCCTGTATCGCTGCAGGTGGCGGTGGGGCTGGACTTCGACGCCCGCAAGGATCTGATCGACCTTCGGGTCACCCCCGGGCTGCCTGATGCCCAATCCTGGAAGAGGATGCTGGACGATTTGCGTAAACGGGGCCTGAATCGCTGCCTGCTGGCCGTTTCAGGAGAACGGCCCGGGCTCATGGAAGCTCTTTCGGATGCTTTCCCGGATTCGGATTTGCAGCTTTGCTTCCGCAGCCTTCTCACTCGCGTCCACAAGAAGACTCATCCCAAAGACCGGTTCGAAGATGAGCTTCGCAAGATCGGGAAAGCCGAGAACTTTCATGAGGGATTGGACATGTGGGGAGATCTGCTCGACAAATTCCGCGAGCGCTACGCCGAACTGTGCGCCGAATTGGACGAAAAGCCTTTCCAGTACTTGGTTTTCCTCAACCTGCCTATCGATATCCGGGAGGAGTTTTCCAGCGTGGCCTCGATCCAGTCCCTTTTCTCCATCCTGGACGGCTTCCGCCTCTCCTCCGGCGGCAGCTTCGCCTCGGGGGACGACTTGCTCATCAAGGCTTTCTGGGCCAATTGGCGCCTGCATGGCAACTCGCAGGAGCCGATCCCATCCCTGGCCTCCAACCTTGGCCTCCTTGAAGAGAGGTTTGAGCAGATCTTCCTGGACCGCCCCAACCGAACTCCCTTCATGAAGCGGACAGCCGGCTTCCAGGGCCTGGACAAGCCGGGCTAGGAGTCTGCGCGGTAGAAATGATCGTAGCGAGAAAGCGGGGAATCGAGGCCAGATTTCCTCGGTTTTGAGGCTCATAGTCGCTCTATTCGCCGAAAAATCGGGGGAATATGGGCCGATTCTACCGCTTTCGCAGTAGATCAATTTTCTGCCGCGCAGACTCCTAG